>JAUVGT010000143.1 GCA_030593645.1 Deltaproteobacteria bacterium | reverse complement strand
ATCATAAATATCATCTGGTTTTCATAATTGGCAAAATGCTCTACTCCAGGAACAAATTCCAGTTCCATATCCACGGCTACCTCATTCCCCTCTTTTGCGATATTGATATAATCGTGAATGGTCAGAATCGGACCGTGCTCTTCCTGGTATCCTTCAAATTTGACCATCATTTCTTCCAGGGTAAAGAGCCGCTTTTCCACTTTAATCCCTGCCTGCTCCAGTTTATGGTAATCCCTTTGCAGGTATCGGTTGGCAATCATCACCGCCTGGGAAACGTGGGGACACAGGTTGTGGGAACAACCCCTAGCATAACATTTCCTGAAGCTGAACGCTCTTCCATCAGTGGTGCCGTTGTACCGACAGAGAAAAATATGCGCCTGAAACGGATTGTTTCGATGAGCGAACTCAACCGGAAGAATTTCAAAAGAATCCTGACAGGTTACCGATGCACCGCCTTCTTTTAATGCGATAAGGTCGGTAATTCGACTGGGTTGAAAATGGGCTGGATCATGTTCCATGATTTGCCTCACTTATTATGCGTTATGGTGCAGGTTATAAGCTGACAATGTTCAGCAAAACAGCCTAAGTAATGTCGCAAAGATAGTCGTCATTTCCGTTGAATCGGGAATGGCGAATGCCTGATATGATATTTCACTCATGACAGTACAACAGGCAAACCGGGATTAAAATACCAATACCGCATCGGACTCCAGGGCCGCTAAATTTACAGATCCGGCGGCCGTAACTTCAGATTTTTCAATCAAATCGGATTCCGCAATATTGCGTTCTTTGATACAGGGGCCGCAGACCCATATTTTCCCGCCAAGTTCCAGGAAACTATCAAGCAGCTCTTTTATTGGCGGAAATCCGCCGCCTTGCGGCATGGTTTCGGCATACCCTTTTTTAGCGAGATTTGCACCGTCTCCCTGCAAAACAATCTTGGCCTCTATGTCCATTGCCAGGGCCGCGTTGGCCAGTACAAACGGGATGTGCGCGATTTCAGAACGGTTTTCGCCACATGTGCAAATATAAAGAATTTTTTCTGTTTTTTCTTCTGTCATGGTTATATCTCCTTATGGTTATCGATTCTATTTCGGCTGCGCCGGAACCCACCTGTGTGATTATTTTTCAAGGCACTGGGCGATCACCGTCGAAAGGTCCTCCACGTCGGCACCGCTCTTTCTGAGATTGCCCAAACAGATGGGGCACATGGAAACAATCTTTTCACCGGTCACATTCAGCTCTTCCAGTCTTCGATCACCCACCTCGGTGGAAAGTTTCGGTGAAATGGATTCCGCCGGACCTCCGCAGCAATTTGTAAACGGACCGGCATTTCTTACCGGAACACATTCAACATTAAGATCGGTAAGTACTTTTTTCGGTACCTCCGAAAGGTCAAGATACCTGCCGTAAAAACACGGATCATGGAGAGTCACGTGGCGGTGACCATTTTTCGACTGAAAGTCAACCAGTTGGAAATAGGTCTTTACGTCAAAGCTTGCATCCGCATATTTGGGAAAAAGGACTTTAAGAGCGTAGGTGGTGTGAGGGTCCACTGTTATGAGTTTTTTAATCCCGGCTTCTTTTAATTTCCCGGTCACATATCGGGCGTGCTGAACAAACCCCTCCTGATCTCCCAGATCATACAATAGGACACCGCTATAATCATCCAGGTCAGGTCTGTAAAAAAAGTCAACGTTGGAAGCCATGAGAATTTTAGCGATATCCTGAAGGATGCCGTTGAATTTTTTCTTTTCGCCTCCCGGTGTGATAACCGATAATCCCAGACCCGACAGGTAACGGGGTACATACCCGGCAAAACGAATCAAACCCTCCAGGAAAGTATCCTCAAATTTGGCCAGGTATTTTGTCGATTTCTCGATGTACGGCACAAACTGATACATCAGGCCGGTAAAAAGCATGGCATCACCCTTATCGGGCATATCCAGATCCTTATGCCACCGGTTGATCATAAATTTGGGAATACCGAACGGGTTCCTTGTTTTTCCGACATTGCCTGCAATGAGTTCAATAATGTCTTTGGGGTTGTACATTTTACGACCTCCTCCAGTTCGCAACGACAAAGCGTTTTAATCCCAGGATAATTTCTCCGGGGTTGGCCTCCCTCGGACAGGTCAGGGTGCAGAGTCCACAGTGCAAACATCGCCACAATTCCTGCGCGTTCTCCAGAATACGGTCTTTGGCCCCGATCTGGATGTAACGAATCATCTTTCTTGGAAAGTGTTCATAAACTAACGGACAAATAGCCGTGCATGTTCCGCAGTTAAAGCATGCCAGTGCCGTATCTTCCGTAAATGGTTCCATTTCTTCAGCAAAATTCGGATTTAATAAAGCCATATTGATTCTCCTTGGCAGGGCCGGCCGGACTATCTAAGCTGTATCCTCAGACAATGCGTACCGAAAATAACCGCCGTCTTTTTCCGCTTCAACGATCTCTCCATATTTTTTCATAGCTGCCATGTACCACAATACTTCATCGGTGGACATTCCTGCTGCACCGGCCACTTCCGGGACCGTACCGGCCCCCTTTTCAAGGTGTCCCCTGATCGCTTTCAGGGCCTTCTTCTGCTTCTTGACTCTGGCGGAAGCTTTCACGATCCATTGCTTTCGGGCTGCCCGAAGTTTTTTCATGGCCGCTTTTTTTTCCTTTTTACTGATATCTTCCTGGCTCATGGGATTCCCCCATCACTGGTAATTTTATTGTAAACGTTCCGCATCAGGCCGTCACTTCTTCCGCAACGATCCTGTCAACCATAGCCTCGTACTGTTTTAGCGTCCACCCGGCAACCTCAATGGCGTTTTCCGGACAGACGCCGACACACACCCCGCAGCCCAGACAAAGCGCCGGTGTTACCTGGGCTCTCCTGACCGTCTGTCCATCCACTTCCATATCCACCATGTTCAGAGCGCCGTCACTCAGACAGGCGTTGACACATTCACCGGTCCCCCCGCATTTTTCTAAATCGACCAGTGCCACAAAGGGATCAAGTTCCACATACCCACGGCCGAGCAGGGCGGCTGCCTTGACAGCAGCGGCACCGGCAGCATTGCAGGCTTCCCCCACATCCATGGGCGCCTGGCAGGTCCCTGCCAGCAGGATCCCGGAAATCGGCAATTCCACGGGCCTCAGTTTCGGATGTACCTCCAGTAAAAAACGATCCGTCCCCACCGGCAGCTTCATCATTTCCACAAGATCGGAAATCGTATTCGGCTCGACTCCTGTGACCAGCACCACCAGGTCAACAGGAGCCCCCACGTCTTCGCCGAAAGTTAAGGTATCTTTCACTTTGACCATCAAAGGAAAATCTCCCGAATGACTGATGTTGCGGACCACCTCGGGTGACGCATCATCCTCAAATCTGAGAAAGACCACCTGATTTCGGGCAGCCTCTTCATAAAGCTCTTCCTGGCCCCGACCGTAGGTGCGTATATCACGGTAAAATTCAAAAATACGGGTTCCGGGATGGGAGGTGCGTATGATATTGGATACGTTCAATGTCGCCGAGCAGCAGGTTCTTGAGCAATACTCATTGAGATAGCCCCCCTCATTTTCCGGATGGATCCCGGGAATCTGCCGGCTGCCCACGCAATGGATCATGGCCATGCTGCGAATTTTCCTGCCGTTAAATTCCATCAGGTTTCCCGCCGCTTTATTCTCAGCCATACTCCGAATCAGTTCCGGGAGTGTTGTCACCTGTTCGTATTCGCCGAAACCATACTCTCCTTTACTAGGCATGTAGGACTTAAACCCTGTGGCCAGGATAATAACCCCGGTTTCAACGGTAAATTCCGCCGGAACGGAAGGCATGTCTCCGTTATATACCCCTGCAAAGGGAATGAACTCTCCGGCTGCCTCACCTGCCGCACCCGGCGGTTTGATCTTTTCCGGGTCCATCTCCGGCGGCTGTTTTTTAACTCCAAGCCTGAAATTCCCCACATAACCCTCAAATGATTCTACTTCCGAGCAGGTATGAACCGTAATCGAATCATCGTTCAATACCTGGCCGGCAAGATCGCTGACCAAATCCGCCGCTTTGTCCCCTGTGGGAGCAATTTGATCCAGGCTGGCGAGTTGTCCTCCCAGAAACGGTGACTTTTCCAACAGAACCACCTTGATTCCGCGATCCGCCAGGTCCTTTGCCGCTCTGAGTCCTGCAATCCCGCCGCCGATCACTGTGACATGTTTTCCGGCTTCCACACGGATCGGTTCAAGGGGATTGAGCTGTTCGGCCTTGGCAGTCGCCATAGATACCAGACGGGTTGCTTTATCCGTGGCTTTATCCCCATGGTGTACCCAGCTGACCTGTTCACGAATATTAGCATGTTCGTATATATAAGGATTCCTGCCCGCCCGTGAAATGGCTCCCCGAAAGGTTGTTTCGTGAAGGCTCGGCGCGCATGACGCCACAACCACCCGATCGATGGCCCCGCTTTTCAGGTCTTCCATAATCATTTCCTGGCCGGGATCCGAGCACATGAACATATTGGTTCGTACCGCTGCCACCTCGGGCAGTTTTTCTATTCTTTCACGAACTTTTTCCACATCCACATGATCGGAAATATTTCCACCGCAGTAGCAAATATAGACGCCGACCTTTCGCTTCGATGTTATTGCTTTATCTTTGTTCTCATCCGCCATTTCCGTATCTCCTACAGACGTTATGATTATCGACTCTATTCCCCGTGCTGCCTTTTGGCTTTGATGGTTCAGATTTTTACCGGTGCGATGCCGCTGCTTTACGAGAGTGCTCCCGTGCAGTCATGTACTTTGCCGCTTCAATAGCCGCAGCGCCGGACTCCGTAATCGTATCCACAATATCTTTGGGGCCGGCAGCTGTGCCGGCGACAAAAACACCTTCCATATCCGTCAAAGTTGGTGAAAGCGCGGGCCTGATGGTTTTAACAAAGTGATCCGAATCTGCTGAAACCGGACATATCCCTTCAGGGTTCCACCCCGGAACCATTCCGAGGGAAAGGACCACCAGATCATGGCTGGCTGTGACACCTCCTTCACCATTCTGGCTTTTGGAACGCAGATATACACCACCGTTTTCGTCTTCGCTAATTTTAGCAAATTTACCGTTTATGAATTCAATCCCCATGGCCCTGGAATTCTGATAAAACTGCTCATACCCTTTGCCAAACGCGCGAATGTCCATATAGTAAATGGTAATATCCGCAAGGGGCAAAGATCCTGATAAGAGCATGGCCTGCTTGACGGCATACATGCAGCAAACCCTGGAACAGTATGAAATCCCCATGCTTTTATCACGGGAACCCGCGCACTGGACATAGGCGATGGAATCGGGCTCCATACCATCCGACGGCCTTAAAACCCTATTGTAAGGGCCGTGGGGTGCCAACAGCCGTTCCATCTGCATGGAATCGATCACGTTGGGTATTTCTCCCCTGCCGTATTGATGTTTGTTGGAAACCGGCGTTAACTCGAAACCTGTGGTCAAAACGGCTGATTTAGCCTTGATCACAAACTGTTCCGGTTCCTGGAAATAATCGATCGCATGGGTCGGGCATACTTTCTCGCATTTTCCGCAGAGCATGCAGTTTTCAACATCCATCACCGCAACCTGGGGAATGGCGTTTGAAAAAGGTATGGAAATGGCTTTTGTCGCGGAAAACCCACCTTGCTCTGCATCAGATACATAAACCGGACAGTGATATTCACACTGGCGGCAGCCGATGCACTTGTCCGGATCGACATATCGCGGACGCTGGGTGACGTTTGCCGTGACAGTCTGCCCCATGCGGTCAAGGGAATTAACATCACAATAAGTAAACAGGGTAATATTATCATGATGGGCGGCAGAGGCCATCTTGGGAGTTGTAATACAGCTTGCACAATCCAGGGTGGGAAACACCTTGGATAATCGAATCATTTTCCCCCCGATGGTTGCATCTTTTTCCACAATAGCCACGCTATAGTCCTGGTCTCCAAGATCCAGGGCCGTCTGAAGACCGGCTATACCGCCGCCCACAACAAGAACATCAAAATCTGTTTTCTGAATGGAATTCATGCGTTCCTCCCGACAGTCTCACTCTTTACAATCGATGGCCAGGTACGGCTATTGCCGCGCAAAGCCGTCGGTCTGAAGTGTGAGGCGTCAGCTTTGCGCCATCTGCGGCGGCCCAAGTTCCTGAACCACCTTGTTCATCTGATTCACCTCATTGAGAAAGGCCCGGTTGCATACCGTACAAATCGCCGTCAGGCGAAGTCTGCGAATATCCAGCTCCTGCTGCCTCATCATCACATACACCCGGTCCAGCCTCGTTGCCATGGCCTTGTACGCACCATCGTACGGGCACTCTTCACCGCATGACATGATGATAATACCGCTGATTCCCTTATTAAAACAATCGAGGTAAAAGTGCTCCGGAAAAAGTGCGGGAGCTCTCACCCTGAGAATAAAAGTATTCGCAGGATAGCTGGAATGCGCTTGTCCCACGGAATCGGCCCCGGGATAAGCGCATGTTTCGGTGGCCAGAATCAGAATTTTTCCTTCGCTTTGGTTATCCGCAAGTGACGTCATGATTTTCCCGCCTATTTATTTCTTTTGACAAAGTGTTTGTCGTATCCGTCGGCTTCCAGTACTCCGAGATATTCATGGCCGACTTTATTAGACCATGCGGGAATGTCGACTCTTGTGCCGGAATCGTTTGAAAATATTTGTAAAATCTCTCCAACCTTTACTTTGCCGATTCCTTTTTTGGCTTCCAAAAGAGGCCCCGGGCATGCGCTGCCCCTTGCATCTACGGTTTCAGCCGATTCAACGGTACTAAGATCTAAATCTGTCATGATAAACCTCCTTACTTTCTCTAAACATTAATGTTTGCCGCCTGCCAAATGCGGGTTTATATTTCACTGCCAATCATCCACGAAGTAAAAAGAAGTGGAAATAATCCTTATGTTGTTCCACCTTTATAACCGTGTCCCTGCTTTTTTTTAAAATCAGAGGGAAATTAATCTGTGCCTCAGGATCGGTAATCAGCACCTCGAGAATCTGACCCGTACTCATTCGCTTGAGCAGGCTTTTTGCTTTTAAAATGCACCAGGGACAACTCCACCCCCGTAAATCAAGTACCCTGTCAGATTTTTTTTTTGCTTCTTCCAATCGTTTCATCCCTTAATATTACAAAAGATTTCCATTCAAATTTTGCAAATAGAGTGCCATTGACGACAGTACGCTTTTTTATGTTGCATCTTATTGATATTCTAAAGAAATAATAATAAGCATATTTTTATTGACTTTGCATCGGTTAACAGTTAACGGTTAACAAATGTTAATATTTGTTAACATGTTAACGACCATTACGTATTATTGAGATCAGGAGGTCACTGCAATCATTCTTGAAAAAGAGTACAGCCGATTCTGGAAAACAATCGTGCACACGATCAGGGACGGCCTTATGGTGGTAGATTCTGATGGAATTATCATTTCCATCAATGAAGCAATGGAGCTGCTTACCGGCTACAGCAAAAAAGAACTTATCGGCCAGTCATGCATGATCCTTAACTGTGACAGGTGTTTAAGCAGCAGAAAGAAGGGGGGTAACCTGCACTGCGAACTTTTCATACATGGCCACGTCAGACACAGTAAATGTGTGATGCAGAAAAAAGATGGCTCATATTTGCATATTATCAAGAATGCCGCCGTTATAAAGGATGGGGATAATGTGGTTGTAGGCGGTGTTGAAACTCTGACCGACTGCACCGAACTATTGGCCAAGGATCAGGTTATCTTTTCCCTGCGTCGGGAACTCAGCATCGAAGACAGCTTTCACGGTATCATCGGCAAATCCCCGGTCATGTCCAAGGTCTTTGATATCATAACCAACGCGGCTCGGTCAGAAGCCCCTGTGATCATTTATGGCGAGAGCGGCACAGGCAAAGAAATGGCTGCAGCAGCCATTCACAAGCTCGGCTCACGGTTCAACGGCCCTTTTATCAAGGTAAATTGTGCCGCCCTCAATGAATCACTTCTGGAAAGCGAACTGTTCGGCCATGTGAAGGGGTCTTTCACCGGTGCGGACCGAACCAGGATTGGACGTTTTGAGGCGGCCAGCGGTGGAAATATTTTCCTTGATGAGATTGGAGACATGCCCCTTTCCACACAGGTAAAACTGCTCAGAGTCCTTCAGGAAAATGAGATTGAAAAGGTGGGAGACAACCGGCCCGTTTCCATTGATGTGCGGGTCATTACGGCCACGAATAAGGACCTGAAAATGCTTATGAATGAAGGTCGATTTCGTGATGACCTGTACTATCGCATCGGGGTAATTCCCATTCTCATGCCTTCGCTGAGGGAACGCCGTGACGACATTCCTTTACTTGTTGACGCCTTTATCAACCGTATACGCCTTAAAACCAGGAAAAAAATCAACGGCATAGATAAAAAAGCGATGGAGGCACTGATCGCCCATGACTGGCCCGGTAACGTGCGTGAACTCATGAATGCCATTGAATATGCTTTTGTACTCTGCACGGATGGAGACATTATGCCGGACCACCTGCCGGCGGTTGTTATCGATAAGCCGCAGACTTTTTCGCCGATAAAACACAAAACACAGCTTCAAAGAATTCCTGACAAGAAGGAGCGTATACTTGAAGCATTAAAAAGGACGGGTGGAAACAAGTCTGAGGCGGCTCGTATCCTGGGAGTCAGCAGGGTAACACTCTGGAAATGGCTTAAAGCATATGATATTCGGGCCTATAACACTCCATCCGGCACTTCTCAACAATAAAAAGAGTGAACGGGAGGAACCAGTGAGACCGCTCAAAAAAACGTCATGCGCGTTGGTTCTTCCACTGGTTTATATCCCCTATCTTCATAACGGCCGATCGGTCAACCTGATCCTTCATTCATCAGCAATTCTCGGTGAAAATAAAAAACGTTAACAGGATTACTTTACAGCAAATCATTATCATTATTTTTCGTAAAGTTTTAGCCGCGTCATTCGGAGTGCGTTTGGTGATTTTTATTTTATCAAATAAAACCTGGTCCTTTGGGCCAGGTCAGAGATAAATGGCTCTGCCATAAGAAATAAATCAAAGTGACTAAAGTGAGCTAAAGTGCCTAAAGTTCCGGAGTCGCTATAAGATCCATCTTTTAACTAAAAACAGACAGGATTCATTAACTTTAGGCATTTTAGTCACTTTAGCGCACTTTAGGCACTTGTTAAATCCCCTTAGAGGGGTGTTCACCGTTGTTATGCTCTGGCGGGCCCTTTGGACCCGGCTTTTTACTACATTCACCGAGAATTGCTGTTCATTCATTACTGCCTGTTATTTGGAATATCCCATTTTTTCATGTATTTCCATATCGCGGCCCGGCTCCACCCGACACGCCTGGCGACCTCGGCTTTATTCCAATCACACTCAATCAGCAAATTTATCAACAACTCTCGTGACAGCTTTACCCTGGCGGCTTTTTTTTCCTGGGATGAATGTACAGGATCGGTTCCATTCAAACGCACATTGTAATCAAATTGGCGAATTTCTACAGGAAGGTCAAATTGATCAATTTTCTCATTTTCACAAAGTACAAATGCATGTTCAATCGCATTTTCAAGTTCACGAACATTGCCCGGCCATTTGTAATCTAAAAATAAATGCATGGCTTCCTGAGAAATATGTTGAATCGTTTTGCCGGTTTTTTTGTTGAACACATCGAGGAAATGATTTGCAAGTATCGGTATGTCTTCTTTACGTTCTCGAAGAGACGGTATATGTACAGGGAAAACCTTCAAACGGTAATACAGATCTTCACGGAAACGTCCCGCTTTAACCAATTCATAAAGATCTTTATTACTGGCTGTAATAATGCGAATATCCAGTTTTCGTTTTTTCGATTCACCGACTCTTTCGACCACACGCTCCTGGATCACGCGAAGTAATTTGATCTGAATCAATGGACTGATTTCTCCAATTTCATCAAGAAATAAACTGCCCCCATCCGCTTCTTCAAATCTTCCTTCCCGATCACGTAACGCGCCTGTAAAAGCTCCTTTTATATGCCCAATCAATTCACTTTCCAGTAAAGACTCTGAAAGTGCGCTGCAGTTAACGGTGACTAATGGCTTGTGCTTTCGATCGCTGTTAAAATGTATGGCACTGGTTACAAGTTCTTTTCCTGTGCCGCTTTCACCTTGAATATAGACAGTTGCTTCGCTCGCAGCAGCGGACTTAATCGCCGAAAAAACCTGCTGCATCACATGACTTTTGCCGATGATATTTCCGAATTGATATAGCTCTCCCATCCGGCGGGAAGCTTCCTCGATTTTAATCTTTGCTTTTTTCAGCTCCGTAAGATCGGTTACTGCTTCAACAATCCCGATAATGGATTCATCTTCCCCCCTCATCACCCTGGCATTTTTTATCACAGGAACAACATGCCCGTCTTTGTGCTTTAAAAAACACTCGGTGGGTTCGACTTTGCCGTATTTGTATATGCCGCATTCTATTGAGTCGGCAGGGCATTGTTTTCCAAAACATTGGCTGAATTCCAGCAGGCGACAGCTATTACCGATTACTTCCTGTGATTGATAACCCGAGATTCGTTCCATTGATACATTCCAGGATGTTATCTTTCCCCCTTGATCTAATGTGAAAACACCATCACCGATAGACTCAAGCAGCAATTTAACAAAACGGTGATGTAAAATGGTATTAGGCGTATCCGGCATTAATGATTCCTTTCTAAAGGGCTTCAAGTTGTGGCGCCACAGTAGCGTTTGTGACGCCATAAATATTGTATTGCACAACGACTTTTTGTCAAGCATCCAGTATGAATAGGCAATTTTTATTCTAAATTTGATGATCTCGTAAAAAGTCCGAATTAGACGGTTTCGTAAAGAGTTCAAATTCAAGGCGTGCAAATTTTGTAATGATGAAGCGTACTTATCGTACGTTGAATCATTGCAAAATGCAGCACAACGCAGAAGTTGGACTTTTTACGAAA
>JAUVGT010000305.1 GCA_030593645.1 Deltaproteobacteria bacterium | reverse complement strand
TATGATAGTATTTTGGTAAATCACAGTTACTTCTCAGGAATCAATTTTTCAATTACGTACCCGAAGTTTTCCCAATTTGTCAATTGCCCTAAGTCCCCCGCTTAAGGATGACTCCATTAAATAATAAAGCGATAGAGAACTCCGCTCTATCGCTTGACTGGTAGGCATTTCAAAAGATAATTAGTTTTTTACGGACGTCCCCTCCTTCTTCGCTTGGTTGCATTATTAACCCTGTAAAACATTTTATTATCGCATTGAATGATCGTTTTTTAAGTATTAGTACTTTTTTACTTGACTTTCATTCTTTCTTCTCTTATGTTGGCAGAAGTGGTTGAAAAGAAACCTCATTCCGAATATAATATAAATAAACAATATAGAAGCAGTCTTATTAGATATTCACCTCTTGATAAGGAGACATGCGACATGGGTATGAATAATTTGATTTTCCTTGAAAATATAGAATGGTTTGATGAAACAGGTCAGGAAATTGTCCATCGCATTCCCGAAGAAGGCTCCGGTGAAATAAAATGGGGCGCTCAATTGACCATTCGCGAGAGCCAGGTCGGTATTTTCTTTTATCAGGGTAAGGCCATCGAAGCGTTTGGACCCGGCCGCCACACTTTGAAAACAATGAATATTCCGATTCTTACAAAAATTGCCAGCATCCCCTGGGGGATGACAAGTCCACTCCGGGCTGAAGTATATATCGTAAATATGAAGGTATTTACCAATCTTAAATGGGGCACACGGGATCCGGTTGCGTTTAAGGACTCCGAACTTGGCCTGATTCGTCTGCGTGCGTTTGGTATTTTCAACCTGCGGGTGGTTCAACCGGTCCTTTTTGTCAACAACCTGGTGGGAACAAAAGGCATGTTCACAACCATGGAGATTGAAGAGTATCTAAACCGTGTGATTGTTTCCAGATTCAATGACTATATGGGCGAAACCATAGACTCAATCCTGAACCTGCCCTCTAAATATGATGAACTTGCCCAGGGACTGGCTAAACGTCTTCAGGAGGACTTCAGTCATTTTGGGTTGGGTCTCTCACAGCTATACATGAATTCGATTACACCGCCGCCTGAAGTTCAGAAGGCCATTGATGATCGAAGCCGTATGGGTGTATTTAAAGATATGAACAAACTCATGCAGATGAAAGCGGCCATGGCCATGGAAAAATCGTCTGAGTCGGAAGGTTCGGGAGGCGCTATGGGAACAAGCCTTGGGTTAATGATGCCTGCCATGTTCGCGCAATATTTTTCCAAAACCGGCCAGGTGGCTGTCCCGAAAGACAAAGAAGGACATTATCTGTGCCCTGACTGCAATGTCCCGGTCCCTACAGACGCAAAATTCTGTCCTTCCTGCGGTCATCAGCAGCTTGTGTTTAAGCAATGCTTAAACTGCCATAAAAACCTGACTCCAGGTGCAAAATTCTGCTCCAGGTGCGGGCAGTCTGCCGAAGAAAAAGATGAGCCCAAAATATGTTCAAAATGCAGTAATGAAAATATCAGTGATTCGAAATTTTGTATGAAGTGCGGAGAAAAACTTTAAAAGTGGTTTCATAACCTCTCATGTCAACTCTCTTAATCGAACTTCAGTGCCCACAATGCGGTGCGCCTGCCGTACTTGAAGAAACAGATCGTCTTTTTTCCTGTGATTTCTGCAGGGTCAAGTCATATCTTTATTCCAGGGACTACTTCCGTTACATGCTGCCGAACAAGGCACCGGAAGACGCAAATCTTCTATATGTCCCCTATTGGCGGTTTAAGGGAATGCTCTTTTCCAGCGTTCCTGCCGGAATTGAACAGCGTTTCATCGATATCAGCCATCAGGCCGTTGATTCAGATTTTTTTTCTCATTCACTGGGTTTCAGAAGTCAGGCTTTAAAGTTGAAGTTTGTCGCCCCGGATACACCGGGTTATTTTATGAAACCCAGACTGTCATTTGATCAGGTCATCAGTATATTTGAAGAAAGATTCGAACTTTCCCTTCCAAAACCTGTTTACCACCAGGCTCATATTGGAGAAAGTATCAGCCTGATTTATTCACCCTATTATGTGAAGCATAAGATTTATGATGCTGTTTTAAATGAATCGATTCCGACCAGACCTCTTGAACATTTTGATTTAGAGTCACTGCCCGGAGGTCCTCCGGACTGGAAAATAAAATTTCTACCCACCTTATGCCCCAGCTGCGGCTGGGATCTTGAAGGAGAGAAGGATTCTCTGGCTTTGATTTGCAAAAATTGCAGCTCCGCATGGCAGTCAAAAAAAAATAAACTCGACAGGTTGAAGTTCGCTTATATACCCGATACCGGAGATGACATGATATATCTTCCTTTCTGGCGTATTAAAGCGGATGTTTCAGAAATCAAGCTTAACTCTTATGCAGATCTGGTTAAGCTTGCAAATATGCCTAAAGTGATCCGAAAGGAAATGGAGGAGGTATTATTTAACTTCTGGTCCCCTGCTTTTAAAATCAGGCCCCAGACGTTTATGCCCCTGGCTGTCAGAATGACCCTGACACAGCCAAAGGAAAAACTGGTTAACAAATTTCCGGATGCCGATATTTATCCGGTAACATTGCCCATTGACCAGGCCATTGAAAGTCTTAAAACGATTCTGTCTGATTTTATAAAACCCAGGAGAATCTATCTGCCCGAATTTGACAGTATTGAGATAACCCCCAAAAGCTATCTTCTGGTGTACATCGCATTTCATAGAAGACATCAGGAATTATTCCAGCCGATTTGTAATTATACCATCAGAAAAAACCAGATGAAGTTTGCGAAGAATCTGTAAATGAAAAGGCGGGATGATGGATTAAAAAAGATGAACGTCGAACATCTTTTATTATTCATCCGAATCCGCCTGACTGGCTAAAACATCCAGGTTGCCCGCCTGTACCTTGCGGTAGACTTCCCGATATTCTCTTTTTTTACCCTGCACAGTAAGCAGATTGTTTTCAACTGAAATGCCGAATAATTTTTCGTTCTCTTTGAGATAAGGCAGAATAAGTTCCCAATCCGCAGGACTGAGTTTAACGACTTCGCCGCCGTTTAATTGTTCATCCACTAACCTGTCGTTTGGATCCCTTAAGTAAATAGCACCGCCGGAAGCAAGTGAAAACAGATTTGATCCGGGATATGGATTTGGCAGTTCGCTTATTTCTCCGTCATCATTAATTTCCATACCGTTCACAATCACAAAACCGCCTCCATTAAGGGGATCTCCAGCCATAAAAGATTCCGCAAGATAATCGAGACATGTTCCGTTGATGATCACTCTCGGTTTTCCGACCGCGTTGATGAGAGGCCGGCCGGCCGCGTTGGCCATTATATATACTTCTCCGCCTTTGGCGCCGTACATGAAAGTCTGTCCCACATCTCCGTAGACAACGAGCTTTCCCCTTTTCATGACCTGCCCGAGCTGATCCTGGGCATTTCCATGAACATAAATCTCAAGGCCGTCAATTCCGGATGCCAGGTAATCCCCTGAACTATCATATACATCGATCCGGACATTATCGGATCCTTTACTCAGTCCGCAGCCGCAAAATCTCTGCCCTTTATATCCGTAACAGATGAATTGCTTCCATCCTTCCTGATAAGCTTTACAAATCAGGCGTGCATCACACTCATCACCTTCAGGGGGAAAATCCCTGGCATTGATCACCAGTATTTTTTCGTTATCCTTCGGCGGCCGTATTGCCGTGCGTGAAGACCAGTCAATATAACAGTACAACCCGTTATCTGCGCTTTCAATTGTGGGTATGCTGTTAAATATTTTCGTTTGACTGTTTCTGAGAATGTTTAATACAGAGCTTCTCTTTTTGTTCCCCGTGGGGTATTTTCGGTCATTTAAAAATGTTAATATCTCAATTGCGGACCTGGTCTTAAGAGAACTATCATTTCCCTGCTTAACAATTTCATCTGTCAGACAAACCAGATCGGAAAACTTCCAGTCTCTCATATGGGTTATGCAGTACTCCTTAAAATCCTCAAGGGATTCAATTGAAAGACCTTTTGATACGGCACCGGCAATTTCATTTTCATTCTCTACGGGTTCAAGCGGAATATCGGGTCTATATTGCTCCTGGTCCGTTCTGACCTTAATACGTTCTCCGAATTTATTGGTGCAAACCAGTCTCTTGGTACCATCCCCTTTTCCTGAGTCCTTGATTGTAAATATAAATGTACCGCCGTCCGATGCGCTCCCTCCCCTGGCGTTCCAGTATTTATCGGCAACCGGGCTGAAACGGCTGTCCTCAGAAGCCAGACTCTGGAGTGTGGCATCAATGGCCTGTTTTTCGGAGCAGACCAATCCGATCTGAACCTCACCTTCCTGCAGCGCAAAAACCTGGGGTCTGAGCATTGATGTGTCGGTGATGCCAAGAAGCTGAAAATGGTTTTTATAAGGATTATTTCGGGCAATGATAAAAAACCAGGGGCCATCGGGTGAAGCCTGAATATGACCCGACTGAATATATCTATAGATATGCTGTTTGGCTGCCGGAAGTAGATCAAAATCATGTTCAGTGGTCGGTGCCATGGCTTCAATGATATATTCCATGGGATAATTGAATGTCCGATTCCATAAATCAAACAGCAGAACAGACACCTCAGTATCTGTGAGAAACTGGGGGTAAATATTGTGCTGATTCAGGTATTCGGTTACCGCATGGTAGTTCGCAAAATCCCCGTTATGCACAAGGGCTTCATCCATACCGCTGAAAGGATGGGCGCCGCCCGGATGCCATACGCGTCCTTTGGTCGGGTATCTTTGGTGAGCGATCCATCCGTGGGCTTTAAAATCATCCAAAAGGTAATACTGTATCACTCTTTCAGCATAACCCACAATTTTAAGTATCATGATATTACGGCCCTGGGAAAGCACAAACGCTTTTTGTTCGCCAAGCGAAGAATAGTACTTCTGATTCAGGCGTGTTGAATTTTGATAAACAAATTCATCCTCAGCCTTTCGTGGATCCATATCCTGAAAATTGTTTTCTTCAATAAACCTGTCAAGGACTTTGTTTTTAACACGGACAAAGTACCGCTGGATATCCGGCGGTCTGACTTCCAAACCTTCAACTTCCCTGAAATCATCAACCGTGGGCAGCATCTCCGCCCGATGGATATCAAAGAAGGGTGTAATATTGCTTTTTTCAACATCTTTTAATGCCTCCGGTTGAAGTAACGCAACCTGGAGTATGTAATGGGTATCGAGTATGTCCTGGGTTACTCCCATATCATCGGCCGACAGGCCGACAGCAGCAATACCGCCGCCCTTCCCGTTACCGCGGTTGTGCATCTGGATTGAGGGCTCATATATATGTCTACCGCTCACAGGAATTGAAGAGATAAAACCGGTGACACCGCATCCGCCTTCTTCCGCGGACTTTTTGTGTCGTATTGAAAGGTTTGGTATTTTTCCCCGTGAGGAATGTATTTTTTGAATGAGTGAATCGTTCCTGTATTTCATTATTGGTCCTATACTCTTATTTATATGATCAGACTTTTCTGTGGGGCCTGTTGATATTTCTGTCGTTCTTCCTCTTCAAGGTAATCAAGATGAACCAGAAGATCTGAGCGGCCCACAAGTTCTTTGATGCTTTTCATACCACATTGCCTCAGCAGATCGCACCACTCTTTTCGCCATGCCATGTACATGTTAACGATACGCTGTTCCGCATATTCTTCGGTTATCATTCCACCAAGTTCAGAATCGGTGGTGGCAATTCCGCGCGCGCACCCCCTGCCGCTTTCACAATTTCCGCACCGAACGCATTCAAGAGCAACAAGTTCCGCGGTACCGATGACCACACCGTCCGCACCCAGGGCAATGGCTTTAGCCGCGTCTAACGCGTTTCGGATTCCGCCACTGGCGATCAGACAGATTTCATCCCGTACGCCCTCTTCTTTTAGGAATAAGTGTACTTTTGGGATCGCGTATTCTATGG
>JAUVGT010000272.1 GCA_030593645.1 Deltaproteobacteria bacterium | reverse complement strand
TGATGGTCTCGTAAAAAGTCCGAATTAGACGGTTTCGTAAAGAGTTCAAATTCAAGGCGTGCAAATTTCGTAATCATGAAGCGTACTTATAGTACGTTGAATGATTGCGAAATGCAGCACAACGCAGAAGTTGGACTTTTTTCGAGACCGTCTTCATTAATAAATTGTCATTCCTTTTCAGGCTCCTTCGATCATATAAAATTCCCTTAGCAGGTTGACAGTAAGACAGCTGTGAACAGGCAGTATATATAAAAGATCGCCGACATTTATTTGACCGAAGTTTTGTTCATCGGTTTTTATAATACCATGTTCCTGAGCTATTGAAGCTACAAAAGTACGATCCAATACCGGCCCCCATCCATACTGTGCTTCCTGTGCGACAAGCCCGAATATTGATATATTGTTTTTTGTGGATATTGTATCTTTTGAGAGATGAACCGCTCCGCCGTATATCACTATTTCGTTCCTTTGGTCATGCTTCGCCACCACCGGGCATGCTACGGCTACTGCAATATCGTTTTCAGAACATGACCCGAGAATCATCTGCATGACATCACAGAACACAAAATTTCCGGGCCGTATTTCATCAACACCGGAAAAATCATCTACAATGCTTGATGTCGGTGTATCTCCCACTGAAATTTCTATCCCTGAAAAGCCACTGTCCACAAGAAACTGTCCGGTCTTTTTTATCAAAGCTATGGAGTGGTGATATATTTCCTTTATCTCTTCTTTTGAATTGGCATGATATGAATGTCCCGCATGTGTTAACAGCCCTTTTAAACGCAGATTTTCTGATCGTTTGATCCCGTTTGCCACTTCAAGTACGGATTTAAAATCTTCAGCCTCGATTCCGGCTCTTTTATACCCGACATCGATCTTAATCCATATATTTACTGGTGATTTTAAGTGCTTTTCTAAAAAATCTACTGATTCGATCGATTCAACAAGTAAATTTAAGCTGATCTTTTCCGCAAGAGTATTTATCTCATCAATCTGCCGAAGATTAACGGAAAAGGCGATTGTAATGTCCTCCCATCCATTCTTCGCGAAATATTCCGCCATATCCACACTTGAAACGGTAATCGAGGAGATTCCTTCTTCCTTAAAAAATTCACCCACCTGCGCGGACTGATGGGTCTTGAAATGGGGTCTGAACCGCACACCATTATTTCTTGCTTTATCGGCCATCCTTCTGATATTTCTGCGGACCCTGTCTTTGTTTAAAACGAGAGTGGGTTTCTTAATTTTAAATCCCGTCATTAAATCTGCCTCCCTGAATAACACTGGTTATAAGTAGTTTGATCTGTTCTTAGTACCACTCTCTGATCATTAAGTCAAAATGATGAAGAGTAAACCAGCAATTCCCGGTGAACGTTTTAAAAAACAACAAAAACACACCGATATGAAAGTGTCTTTTAATAATACAGGGGAAAAAGCCTTCACTCACTGTTAGCAAGATTTTATCATTGACGGTTTCGCAAAAAGTCCAACTTCTGCGTTGTGCTGCATTTCGCAATCATTCAACGTACTATAAGTACGCTTCATGATTACGAAATTTGCACGCCTTGAATTTGAACTTTTTACGAAACCGTCAGGCGTTGGGTTTTTTAGTAGTGTATAAAAATCGAAATTTGAAAGTATCCGGAATAAAAAATCCCTTAGAATAGGATTTTGAGAGTGTTTCTATTTATAGGTTATTTTGTCCTCACACACTCGTATTTTGATTATTCGCGTTTTTTGACAAAAAAACAATAAGGGCAGGCACGTCGGCCTGCCCCTGCAGCTACTTCTTTAATGCGATAGTCACTATGTCAGTCGGTAGAGGGCGGAACTGAACCCTTCTGGATCGGGCGCCTCATTTGCCTCCTGGCTTCACCTCGTTTGCTCTGTTTCCATTTACGAAGTTTTCTAAATTCACGGTATTTCGATTCAAGCTGCCTGAAACGCTCCAGGCCGATTAGTTCACGAACTTGAATAACAAATTTAAATCTCTCGACAGCAAGTTTTGTACGGGCTTCCTGTACTTTATTGTACTGCTCGGCGCATGCGTTTCGGTTAAAATCTGCATGGTCAAACAGCATCTCAATCTCAAGAAGTTCCTTTTGCAGATCCCCCTTAAGATCTATCAACTGCCGCCTGTTTTGAAGATAAAGCTTATCCAGCTGATTCTGTTCTTCAGACGTAATTTTCTGGCTTTCCATTATTTCCGGCACTCTCCACCATTTACCATGGGGCAGCTTCATACTTCCGTGACTGCGGTTTATATCCGCAAAACCCGTTACTGCCGTCATGAGAAAACAGCCAATCGTGAGTAAAATTATCTTTTTCATATATTCCTCCGTATTTCCAGGTTATTGACAATATAATCCAACAGATTATTCATTCAATCGACAATTCGGTATCGAGCGCCAGGCCTGTTTTAATTTTGATTATAAACGCTAAATAACCGAACCGTTATCCGTTGGGATAAGAAAATCCATAAATTCATCTTCCATTAAATCTTCGGTTTCTTCTGATTCGTCCATATATATACCGGACAGAGCAATTCCCTCAAGTTCTTCTATGTCTGTCATCAACCGCTCGTCCGCTTCCATTTCCAGCAGGATCTGCGCGGTTGTTTCTTCATAAACCGGTATTCCGCCATTGGGCCACCATATAAATGCTACAAGCATCAAAGCGGTCAGACCGGCCGCAAAAATCGGCCTGAACAGCCTGAATGAATAGTTCTCTTTTTCCGGCAGCACCGGTCTTCTTGTCGGCAGCGGCGCGGTTATATCGGCTTTTTGCTCAAGTGTATCGAGCTCACTTTTAAATCGGTCAATTTCTGAACGGCAGCCCCCGCATTCGGCCAGATGGTCCTGTTCAGCTTTGCTAAGATCTGTTCCATCAATCACTGCTTTAATAATCGTATTTTTGTTTAGATGTTCATTCCTGTCCATTATCCTGCATCTCCTGTAAGCAGATCACGAAGTTCATTGTTCCGGCTCAGTTTTTCAATCGCCCTGTAAAGATGTGTTTTGATTGTACTCTCATTCTTTTTTAACACAGCAGCGACCTCCCTGATCTTAAGATGATTGATAAACCTGAGTATAAAAATTTCCTTTTCCCATCTGGAAAGGTCTTCGATAAATTCAAATAGTTTATCCTGGAACTCCTTTTTTAAAAGATCCTCATCCGGGTTATTTGTATCCTGATCTTCCGGGTTAAAATCTTTCACACCGGCATTCAATCCAAAAACACCCAACATTTTTTGTTTCCTGAAATAATCCCTGATATGGTTATATGCGATGCTGAATAACCAGGATTTGAATTTGTTTGGGCTTTTCAATCTGTGCAGATTTTTCATCATTTTGATGAATATCTCCTGGGTGATATCCTCTGCATCCATTCTGGTCCTGGTTTTATAATAGACCAATCTAAAAATATCCTGATGGAAAATATCAACCAGCTGTTCGATACTCACCCGGTTTCCGGCCATCGCGTTTTCAGCAAGTATTGTGATCTGATGATTTTGGTCAGACATCGTCCTGTCAAATTCCTTTTTCCGGTCAGGAGTCATCAGTTCACCCGCTGAACCATTTGAGCGAATGTTAACTATAAGACGTATGACTCCAGGATTTTGTTTACAAATAATGAAAAAAAATGGGATTAAATGATAATGCTTATTTTAAAAATGAGGGATCAAGATACTTGAAAAAATTGTGTACTTTCTTCTGCTTTTCATAATCTATTTCTCTGCCGTTTGCATTGACATAGATTTCCTCAATTTGTCCCTGTTTATTCATATTAAAATAGAATTCCAAGGTATCGATTTTTCCTCCTGTATACTCCATTTCACAATTAAATTCACCATAAACTTTTCTGGAATTTGAGATATCGGGATAAGCAAGATCGTAACTGAATGTACCGTTTATCAGGTAGTCAGAAGCAGTGTCCTCATAACCCGCAAGACTGCACACTCCGACTATGACAGCACTTTTATCTTCATTAACCGTAAAACTCATTTCATGTACCACTGTTTCGTCTTTGTTGACAAAAGCAAGATCAGCGGCATTTGTGTAGGAGTCTTTGACTTCCATGTTCTCCTTTTTCATTGATGACTGTACGCCTCTCATCGATGCTTCAACAGCAGCAGCAATATCTTCTTCTGACGGCCCGAGAAGGCCGCAACCCACAACAAATGTGATAAAAACAAGAATGATAAAAAGTTTTAATATGATTTTCATATGGATTCCTTTACGATCGGCTGGTTACTTAAAAACTCATTAAGCTTGACGAAACCACTTATAGAACAGTGCATACAGATCACCTTAACAGAAAGTTTAAAACACGTTAACTGTTTTCACAGGTGTTGTAAAGAAGGAAATTTTAAAACTCATAACCAGCTGTTTCTATTTGTAAAACACCCAATATCAAGCAGAATCATGAATCCCTTCAGTCTGTTTCTATCTGTATTTTTGGATTACTTTAAATGCGGTAATTGCGAGCGCATGATGAACATTCATCGATTTTTTATATCCGAGCATCGGAATTCGAACCGTTTGCCCGCAGCAGGATCGGATAGAATCTGCGATACCATACTCTTCATTTCCGACAACCAATATGCACCGATCCGGCGGTTCCCATTTATCCACAGAAACAGCATGGGATTCATTTTCTATACCCACAATCGGGACTTTGATCTGTGAAAGATACTCCGGAAGATTTTCTACATATTGCACGGGTATCCAGTTCTGACATCCTCTTGCCGCTTTGACAAGCCTGGGATGGCTTATTTTCAACCAGGGAGAACTGTGAACCAATCCCTTAAGGCCCAGGTTATCAATGATTCTTAATATTGAACCCACATTGTAGGGAGATCTGACCTGGTCAAAAGCCACTTCAATGTCAAAAACCGGCTCCCATGAAAGAGAATCCCCTGCCATTTCATCATTCGGTGTTTGTTCTCCTGAGGATGGAGAAAAACTGCTGTGGAAAACAAAATATTCAGATAGAACTTCTTCCCGGCTCAGCCACGAAGGTGGAAAATATTGATCAAGTTCGGTCCAGGATTGAATGTCATGATACCTTTTTGTATACTGTTCCAGTCCCATGCCCCGTTCAAGGGTCTCTTTCGCCAAAGCCGCCAGAAGAGCATGCTGCCTTTTTGAAGACATTTGCTTAAACTTTCGTTTTCCGATGGTCTCCGCACTTTTTGCCATTTTTGAGATGGTATGTTCCAACGGAAATTCCTCCAATCTGAATATCGGGGTTTTTTGTCACAACAAAAGTTGACGGCCTCGTAAAAATTCCGAATTAGACGGTTTTGTAAAAAGTTCAAATTAAAGGCGTACAAATTTCGTAATCATGAAGCGTACTTATCGTACGTTGAATGATTGCGAAATGCAGTACAACGCAGAAGTTGGACTTTTTACGAAACCGTCAACGTTTTACCATAAAAAAAGGGCACACCATTATGTTTAATGGCATACCCTGGATTTATCAGGTTGATTAGATCTAAACTACAGTTACATTGGTTGCAGCCGGACCTTTTTGACCTTCTTCGATGTCAAAAGTAACCCGATCGCCTTCATCAAGAGTTTTGAATCCTTCTGAGTTAATACCAGAATGATGTACAAATACATCCGGACCGTTTTCCTGCTCAATGAAGCCATAACCTTTACTGCTGTTAAACCATTTTACAATTCCATTAGTCATAGTGACACTCCTTTCAAAAATTTTCATGGTTCCAAACTGCGGATTGCCACTTTGGCATATGGATCTTTCCTTCAGAACGAAACCGGCCCGTCAATTAAGACCGAGCCTCTATTGATATTGAATCATTATAATTAATATTTTTATAAGTCAAGTATATTATTCACAATTATTAACAAAATGGATTTTTATCAGAACGGTGCCTGCAAGATTCCCTGATTTTTCGGCATAGAGTTCCGGAAGACAAATTATAAGACTTCACGTGTTTTATGGAACTCGATCTCCGGCCATTGCTCCATACAAAAATTGAGCCGCCACTCGCTGGGTGCCAGAAAAGAAAGGCACCCTTCCGCGTCCTTTGCTAAATTGGATACATTTTCTTTTTCAAATTCCGCCATTTTCTTTTTGTCACTGCTCTCAACCCATCTTGCCGTACTATAATTAACCGGTTCATAAACGGCATCTACTCCATACTCCGATTTGAGACGTGCCATGGTCACATCAAACTGGAGCATCCCCACAGCTCCCAGGATATACTCGCTACCGGTTATCGGTCTAAAAACCTGCACCGCACCTTCCTCTGAGAGCTGGATCAGACCCTTTTGGAGGTGTTTGGCTTTTAAGGGGTTCTTCAACCGAACCCGTTTGAAATGTTCGGGCGCGAAATTCGGAATACCGCTGAATTTTAAGGGTTCTTTCTCAGTAAAGGTATCTCCGATTTTAATGGTTCCGTGATTATGAATGCCGATAATATCTCCAGGAAATGCTTCTTCCACGTTTTCTCGATCCTGTGCCAAAAAAATTGTGGCATTGGCAAAGGTTACTTCCTTTCCAATCCTGTGATGAATCACCTTCATCCCCCTGCTGAATTTTCCTGAACATATCCTGATAAAGGCGATCCTGTCCCGATGGGCGGGATTCATATTTGCCTGAATTTTAAACGTAAAACCCGAAAACGGTGTCTCATATGGCGAGACATCACGTGAGATTGCCGCACGCGGTCCCGGATGCGGCGCCATCTCAACAAACGCGTCCAGCATCTCTTTGACTCCAAAATTATTAATCGCGCTGCCGAAAAACACGGGTGTTTGATTCCCCTTTAAAAAATGCTCCATTTCAAATGGATCGATCGCCCCGTTAATAAGTT
>JAUVGT010000072.1 GCA_030593645.1 Deltaproteobacteria bacterium | reverse complement strand
AATGATCATGCCCGGTGATAATATAACGATAACAGCTGAACTGATCACTCCGATTGCGATGGAGAAAGAAGTCAGGTTTGCGATCCGGGAAGGCGGCCGTACCGTCGGTGCCGGTGTTGTAAGCGAAATAATCGAATAAGGTAAAGGAGTCTTCCGTGAGAATTATTGTGACTCTTGCATGTTCTGAATGCAAAAGACGA
Organism: Deltaproteobacteria bacterium; assembly: GCA_030593645.1. Lineage (GTDB taxonomy): Bacteria > Desulfobacterota > Desulfobacteria > Desulfobacterales > JAUVGT01 > JAUVGT01. Next base: position 13,966 of record JAUVGT010000072.1, on the reverse strand, counting down.
AATTATACCACTACGAAAAACAAACGGACAACACCGGACAAGCTCGAGTTTAATAAGTATTGTCGATTTTGCAGGAAGCATACTCCGCATAAAGAGACAAAATAATTTGTTTGGTTTCCAAAAACGGTATGGGCAGGAACAGTCTTTTCATATAATAAAAAGACGATGCAGGCCAGTAGCTCTAACGGTAGAGCACCGGACTCCAAATCCGGGTGCTGGGGGTTCAAATCCCTCCTGGCCTGCCAAATCATATTTGGTGTACGGCTTTGATCACAATGGATAAAGATGAATTTTAATTTCCATGTGATATTAGCAGCATTATGGATACACCACAATGAGGAGTGAAAGTGGGACGGTTACAAAAGAAAAAAACATCGAAAAGTAAAAAGAAGAGTTCCGATGCCGCTTTAAACAGGGGGTCATATCCGAAGAGAAGCGATACGGTCGTTAAATCACCTGTCAGTTCCGTTAAAGCTGAAAAAAAACAGAAGACAACAGGCGTGAGGAAACCGGCGAGTGTATCGAGAATCGCGCCGGCCAAACAGAACACTAACCTGATAAATAAGTCAGCTAAGTTTTTAAGGGAAGTAATAATAGAACTGAAAAAGGTTACATGGCCGGGGCGAAAACAAACCATCGGATCAACAGTTGTTGTGCTTATACTTGTTACAATAATTGCTTTTTTTCTTGGTACTATTGATATCGGGCTATCATTTTTGGTCAAGATAATTCTTCAATAGAATAAAATGAGGAGACAAACAAGTGACGATGAAATGGTATATTGTCCATGTTTATTCAGGGTTTGAAAACAAGGTCAAAACGGCCCTGGAGGAAAGGATTGCAACCTCTTCTCATTCAGAACGGTTTGGGGAAGTACTTGTCCCTTCTGAAGAAATTGTTGAACTTGTGAAGGGTAAAAGAAAAACGTCGGCCCGTAAGTTTTATCCCGGTTACATCCTTGTGAGGATGGAACTTAATGATGAAACCTGGCATATCGTGAATGATACAGCTAAGGTTACCGGTTTTCTCGGCGGCCGGGAAAAACCAACACCCATTTCTGATGAAGAAGCCAATCAGATTTTGAACCGGATGGAAGCTGGCAAATTGAAACCGAAGCCAAAATACTTTTTTGAAACCGGGGATGAAATTCGCGTAATAGACGGACCGTTTACAAATTTCAATGGTACCGTTGAAGATGTGAACCCTGAAAAAGGTAAGATCAAGGTCCTTGTGAGTATTTTTGGGAGATCTACTCCGGTTGAACTGGAGTTTGTTCAGGTATCAAAACTTTAAATTATAAAAACGGCATTTGACCGGAGACTAAAACAAAATCAACTACTTAAACCAAGCAGATGAGCAGTTGAACCATGAAAATCGGTAATTCTGATATTATACTATCATCAGATTTCAGAATCAGCAGGATACTCGAGATTAAAGAGTAAAATGGGAGTAGAATTTAAAAATGGCTAAAAAGGTAATGGTAATGATTAAACTGCAGGTTGAGGCCGGAAAAGCAAATCCATCGCCTCCAATCGGGCCTGCGCTTGGACAGCACGGTGTAAATATAATGGATTTCTGTAAGGCGTTTAATGCAAGGACCGCGAATGATGCCGGGATGATCATACCGGTCGTTTTAACGGTGTATCAGGACAGATCATTTACATTTATTACAAAAACACCTCCGGCATCAATTCTGTTAAAAAAAGCCGCTAAAATAGCAAAAGGCGCAGGTGATCCAAAGCGTGAAACGGTCGGAAAAGTGACACGCGCACAGGTAGAAGAAATTGCGAAGCTGAAAGAGGTTGATTTGAACGCCAATGACCTGAACGCGGCCTGTAAGATTGTGGAAGGTACAGCAAGAAGTATGGGCATAGAAGTCGAGTAGAAATCACTGTACACGGTCCATACTTACAGGGGATGGCTAAAAAGGATATTCAAAAAGTATGCGCGGATTGGTAAGAAATGATAATTAAAATTCGCGATAACCAAACAGGGAGTGAATAAAGAAGATGCCGAAGCGGGGTAAGAAGTATTTAGAATCAAAGAAAAAGATGGATTCCGGGAAAAGTGTTGATTTCTCTGATGCCGTAAAAATGTCAATCGAATCCTCATATACCAAGTTCGATGAGACTGTGGACGTAGTGGTTCGTCTTGGTGTTGATCCCAGGCACGCAGAACAAATGGTTCGCGGCACGCTTGTATTACCAAATGGGCTGGGCAAAGAAGTGAAAGTACTTGTATTTGCAAAAGGTGAGAAAGAAAAGGAAGCCCTTGATGCGGGTGCTGATTTTGTCGGGAACGATGAAATGATTGAAAAAATAAAGTCCGGCTGGTTTGGATTTGATAAAGCGGTCTCAACCCCGGATATGATGGGAACGGTGGGGAAAATAGGTAAAATGCTTGGACCTCGAGGCCTGATGCCCAATGCCAAAACAGGAACAGTCACTTTCGATATTGCACGGGCTGTTCGGGAACTTAAGGCCGGAAAAATCGATTTCAGGGTTGAGAAGGCGGGGATCGTGCACGCACCAATGGGGAAAGTATCTTTTGGTGTGGAAAAAATAGTTCAGAATATCTCTGCTTTCCTGGAAACCATTGTTCGTTTGAAACCGGCAGCCAGCAAAGGTACATACCTTAAAGGTATCGGGGTATCCACGACCATGGGGCCCGGGATAAAAATAGAACCAGCAAGCATTAAGGATTTAATTAAATAACGGAATCAGCGATAAGCGACATTTAAGGTAGAGTATGAAATCGTGTATCGTAAATTCCATACTTCATATCGTAAATAGCATATCTTAAATAATTCCTGTCAAAGACCGTAGGCGCACTTCCAGAGACTATGGTGGAGCGTGTTTAATCGGCATTGCCGGCCTGCAGAGACAGTGTGACGATATTGAATCCGGGATATTTTTAAGTTATATAATCAATACCGGATTGATCATCGCGAATCACAAACATCCTCCGGTTTTTTACAGATAATGAAAGGAGGTGTATCTAAACATGAATTTAGAAGAAAAAAAGAAAATTGTCGAGAATCTGCATGACCGATTTTCAAGATCCAAGGTTGTCATCGTTACGGATTATAAAGGTCTCGATGTTACAACAATTAATGATCTCAGACGTAAACTCAGGGGAGAGGAACTTGAATTCAAGGTCGTTAAGAATTCTTTACTCATAAGAGCTTCAGAAAAAACAGATGTTGAATTGATCAATGAAACATTCAAAGGTCCCAGTGCCGTAGCATTGAGCTACAGCGATCCGGTCGCCCCTGCAAAGGTTTTAACAAAATTTGCAAAAGAGCATGACAGTCTTGAAATCAAAGCAGGTGTAATGGACGGAAAGGTTCTGAGCGTCGATGATATCGTGGCTCTTTCAAAATTGCCTTCACGGGAAGAATTGCTTGGCCAGGTTCTTTCAGCGATGAATGGTGTTACAACCGGTTTTGTACGCGTACTAAATGCAATGCCGCAAAATCTCTTGAATGTATTGACGGCACTTAAAGAGCAAAAAGAGGCCGCATAAAGGCCAACTTAAAATTATCAAGTAAAGATTTGGAGGAATTATAAAATGGCAGATATTACAAAAGAAGATGTAATCGAATATATTGCAACTATGTCGGTTCTTGAACTCTCAGAGCTTGTCAAAGAAATGGAAGAAAAATTCGGTGTTTCAGCAGCAGCTCCCGTGGCTATGATGGCTCCGGGCGCAATGGGTGACGGCGGTGCAGGAGCAGCTGATGAACAAACGGAATTCGATGTTATTTTGACCGCCCATGGTGATAAGAAAATTCAGGTTATTAAGGAAGTCAGAGCAATAACCGGCCTTGGATTAAAAGACGCCAAAGCCCTTGTTGACGGTGTTCCCGGAGCCGTAAAGGAAGGCATTCCAAAAGATGAAGCGGAAAAAATAAAGGGACAGCTTGAGGAAGCAGGAGCACAGGTTGAAGTAAAATAATGATAATCGTTTGTCTGTGATCTGGTCCTGTTTTGAAGACAGATCACAGACAAAAAGATCATTCTGTTAATAATTTGATTTTCGCGGTTCGTTGACCAGTTGACACCTCACCCGTTGATATTTTATCATCAATCAGCGGACCCTTTGACATTTGAACACATTCAAAATAATTTAGGAGAAACCATGTCGGAAAAGCCTTTGGCAACCAAGCGTATAAGGAAAAACTTCGGCAAGATTCGGATGATTGTTGAAATACCTGATCTGATCGGGGTGCAGAGAGAATCATTCAAACGTTTTTTACAAACGGATATCCCTCCGGAAAAACGGAGAGACATCGGGCTGCAGGCAGTATTTCATTCAGTATTTCCCATCAAGGATTTTACAGGGAGTGCTTCTCTTGAATTTATCTCATACAGGTTTGCTGATGTTAAGCATAGTGTTGCAGAATGTGTAAACAGGGGCATGACTTATGAAATACCGATGCGCCTGACAGCCAGATTGGTAGTATACGATGTCGATAACGAAACTGGAGTGAGAAATATTCGAGATATTAAGGAGCAAGAGATTTATTTCGGCACCATTCCGCTGATGACTGAAAAAGGGACATTTATAATAAACGGGACGGAGCGTGTTGTCGTAAGTCAGCTGCACCGATCATCCGGCGTTTTTTTCGATCATGACAAGGGGAAAACCCATGCAAGCGGTAATCCAATTTACAGTTCCAGGATTATTCCCGTTCGCGGATCATGGATCGATATGGAAGTCGATATGAAGGATATCGTACACATCCGAATCGACAGGCGCCGTAAGTTTCCCATTACCATATTATTAAAGGCGATCGGGTATTCTACGGAAGATCTATTGTCCTATTTTTATGATACTGAAAAAATTATAATCAAAGGAAAGCGGATTTTCAGGGAGTTTAATGCGGATGTGTTAAAAGGCCAGCGTGCCAACAGGGAAATTAAGAACCCGAAAACAGGTGAAGTCGTTGTAAAAAAAGGGCGTTTATTTACGCAAAGAGCCATTAAAACACTACAGTCCGCTGGAACGGAAACAATACCCATTTCAGTTGAAGATCTTTTTGAAAGGGCTTTTGCGTATTCAATAACAGATCCCGAAACTGGTGAAATAGTAGTAAAGGCCAACGAAAGTATAGATGAAGATACTCTGGCCAGGCTGAGTGAGGCTAATATAAATGAGTTTGAATTGCTTCTTATTGGAGGAAGTTCAGCCAGTGATTCCATACGAAAAACACTCCTGCTTGACAAGGTTGAAACCAAAGAAGAAGCGTTAATTGAAATCTACAGGAGGCTCAGACCTGGAAATCCGGCAACACCGGAAGTGGCGCAGGATTTTGTTGACAACCTGTTTTTCAAATCCACCTACTACGATCTTTCCAGTGTGGGGCGCTTGAAAATAAACCAGCGTCTGAATATCAACAGCCCTGTGGGTTTAAGAACACTGAGGAAAGAAGATATCCTTCTTACGACAAAAGCTCTCGTGGAACTGAAAGACACCCAGGGAGTGGTTGATGATATTGACCATCTTGGGAACCGGCGGGTCAGAGCAGTCGGTGAACTGATTGAAAACCAGTATCGTATCGGGCTGGTTCGAATGGAAAGAGCAATAAAAGAGCGGATGAGTCTTCAGGAAGTGGATGCACTGATGCCGCATGATCTGGTAAACCCCAAGCCTGTAACGGCCGTTGTGAAAGAATTTTTCGGAACCAGCCAGTTGTCCCAGTTTATGGATCAGACCAATCCCCTGTCGGAAACCACCCATAAAAGAAGACTGAGCGCTCTCGGCCCCGGTGGGCTGACACGTGAAAGGGCCGGTTTTGAAGTCAGGGATGTTCATCCATCCCATTATGGACGGATTTGTCCTATTGAAACCCCCGAGGGACCGAATATCGGACTGATTGTTTCTCTCAGTACTTACGCCCGCGTCAATGATTATGGTTTTATCGAAACACCATACAGGGTTGTCAGTGAAGCGACAGTTTCAAAGGATGTCAAATTCTTTGATGCGTTTGAAGAAAAGGAACATCCCATCGCACAGGCAAACGCACAGATGAACAAAAAAGGACAGTATGTAAATCCGCTGGTTACATCACGTGTGGGCGGTGAATTTACAATGGTCAAGCGCGAAGATATTGAGTTGATGGATATTTCTCCAAACCAGCTGGTCAGCGTGTCCGCTTCACTCATTCCGTTTCTTGAAAATGATGATGCGAACAGGGCGTTGATGGGATCAAATATGCAGCGGCAGGCAGTACCGCTGTTAATGAGTGAAGCACCCCTGGTTGGTACCGGTATTGAAGGGGTTGTGGCAAAGGATTCGGGTGTAACCATTGTCGCAAAACAGGATTCGGAAGTTGTTGATGTGGATGCATCTCGAATTGTTTTAAACCATATAAAAACCGGTGTTCAATCGGATAAGGATGTTACGATACACACGCTGGCAAAATTTGTTCGAAGCAATCAGAACACATGCTTCAACCAGCGGCCCATAGTAAGAAATGGTCAGTTTGTAAAGGCCGGCGAAATTATCGCAGATGGACCGGCCACTGAAAAAGGAGAGCTCGCTTTAGGAAAGAATGTTACCGTGGCATTTATGCCGTGGGGCGGATATAATTTTGAAGATTCGATTCTGGTCAGTGAAAGACTCGTCAGAGACGGTGTGTATACCTCTGTTCATATTGAAGCGTTTGAAATGGTGGCCAGGGATACAAAGCTGGGAAAAGAAGAAATTACAAGAGATATTCCGAATGTTGGTGAAGAAGCATTAAAAGATCTGGATGATAGCGGTATTATTCGACTGGGTACTGAAGTTTCTCCCGGAGATATTCTTGTGGGCAAGATAACACCCAAGGGTGAAACTCAGCTTTCACCGGAAGAAAAACTTTTAAGAGCGATTTTCGGTGAAAAAGCAGGTGATGTAAAGGATACATCCTTACGCGTACCGCCCGGAGTACAGGGAATTGTAATAGACGCCAAAGTTTTTTCAAGACGGGGTATCGAGAAGGATGACAGGGCTCGTTTGATCGAAGATGAAGAAATTGCCGCATTTGAAAAAGACAGGGACGATGAACTGGTTGTAATTGAGAATGTTGTTCGAAAAGAACTCGTGAAACTATTGGCCGGGGTGAAGTGTAAAGCAGCATTAAAGAAAGATGATAAGGTATTAATTCAAAAGGGAACAAAAATCGACGCTGAGCTTCTCGCCAAAATACCTGTGGCACACGTTGAGGGAATTGTTTTAAAAAATCCGGAAATATCGGAAAGTGTGGATGATATACTTGAACGTTACAGGGATCAGCGTGAGTTGTGCCGGATGATATTCGAACAACAGGTCAATCGCTATGAAAAGGGGGATGACCTGCCGCCGGGTGTGATCAAGCTGGTTAAAATTTATGTGGCCATGAAACGAAAACTTTCCGTAGGAGATAAAATGGCCGGCCGCCATGGCAACAAAGGTGTGGTTTCGAGGATTTTACCGATTGAAGATCTTCCATATTTTGAAGATGGAACAACCGTCGATATGGTCCTTAATCCGCTTGGTGTTCCTTCACGAATGAATGTCGGGCAGATTCTGGAGATTCACCTGGGGCGCGCGGCAAAAGGCCTTGGCGATCAGCTTAACCAGCTCATCGAAGAAAATAAACACAAACTGCTTCGTGAAAAAATTGAACGTATTTTTTCTGATCAGGACTCCATTTCGACCATCGAAAAATTCAGCGATCAAGAGCTTTTGGAATTCTGTTCCAACTATAAAAACGGTCTTCATATGGCCACTCCTGTTTTTGACGGGGCCAAGGAAGATGAAATCAAATCCCTTTTAAGTGAAGGCGGAGTGGACACCACGGGCCAGGCAACTCTGTATGACGGCAGGACTGGAGAGCCTTTTAAAGGGAAAATCACTGTCGGTGCGATGTATGTATTAAAACTGCATCATCTTGTAGATGATAAAATTCATGCCCGTTCTATTGGCCCGTATTCACTGGTAACCCAGCAGCCTCTGGGTGGTAAGGCACAATTCGGCGGCCAGCGTTTGGGAGAAATGGAAGTCTGGGCAATGGAAGCTTACGGTGCCGCGTTTGCCCTGCAGGAATTCTTGACCGTAAAATCGGATGATATGGCCGGGAGGACCCGCATGTATGAAAAGATTGTTAAAGGACAGAATATGCTGGAACCCGGTATCCCCGAGTCCTTTAGAGTTATGACAAAGGAGCTTCAGAGTCTGGGGATGGATATTAGCCTGCTTGAGAACAAAGAATAAGCGGGTGGTGAAAAGAATTTTTACGGGATAGAAATCGTTTAATCGCGATATATAAAAAGGAAAAAATATGGAAACATTATATGATTTTTTCGCCAAACCGACAGATCCTAAAAAATACAGTGGGATCAAAATTGCCCTTGCCTCTTCGGAACAGATTCGCAAATGGTCACATGGTGAAATCAAAAAACCTGAAACCATTAATTACCGAACATTCAAACCGGAGCGGGACGGGCTTTTCTGTGCTAAAATATTCGGTCCCACAAAAGATTATGAATGTAACTGCGGCAAATACAAGCGGATGAAACACAGAGGGGTTATTTGTGAGAAATGCGGCGTGGAAGTTATACAATCAAAGGTTAGACGGGAAAGGATGGCTCATATAGAGCTTGCAACCCCTGTTTCACATATCTGGTTTTTAAAGAGTCTTCCAAGCAAGATCGGGAATCTTCTGGATCTGACGTTAAAGAACATGGAAAAAGTTCTTTATTTTGACAGCTATATCGTGATTGATCCGAAAGAGACACCATTGAGCCGTGGGCAGCTTTTATCTGATGATAAATATTCGGAAGCAATTGAAACTTACGGTACGAAATTCAAGGCAGGTATCGGTGCTGAAGCTGTCAAGGAGATGCTGGAAAGTATTGATCTCAATGAAGTATACAAGGAGTTGAGAGAGGATATAAAAGCAACAAAATCGGTTGCGAAACGTCAGAAGCTGGCAAAAAGACTCAAGATTGTCGACGCGTTCAGACGCTCCGGATTGGATCCGGTGTGGATGATTATGGATGTTATTCCGGTTCTACCCCCGGATCTGCGGCCCCTGGTACCTCTTGAAGGAGGACGGTTTGCCACTTCAGATCTCAATGATCTCTATCGCAGGGTGATTAACAGAAATAACCGCCTGAAGAGGCTGATGGACCTGAAGGCACCTGATATCATTGTCCGTAATGAAAAGAGAATGCTCCAGGAATCTGTCGACGTTTTATTCGACAATGGCCGTCACGGCAGAGTGATTACCGGTTCCAACAAAAGGCCTTTAAAATCTCTGAGTGACACATTAAAGGGCAAACAGGGACGTTTTCGTCAGAATCTTCTGGGGAAACGGGTCGATTATTCAGGCCGTACAGTTATTACAGTCGGGCCTGATTTAAGACTGCATCAGTGTGGTCTTCCGAAAAAGATGGCCCTAGAGTTATTCAAGCCGTTTATCTATTACCGGCTCGAACAAAAGGGACTCGTTTCCACGGTAAAAAGCGCAAAGAAAATGGTCGAAAGAGAGATCCCGGAGGTATGGGACACACTTGATGAGGTCGTTAAAGAATATCCTGTTTTACTTAACCGTGCACCCACACTTCATCGACTGGGTATCCAGGCTTTTGAGCCGATTCTTATTGAAGGAAAAGCGCTGCAGCTTCACCCTTTGGTCTGTACTGCATTTAACGCGGATTTTGATGGAGACCAGATGGCCGTTCATGTTCCCCTTTCCGCTGAGGCCCAGATAGAAGCCCGGGTATTAATGCTTTCAAGCAACAACATACTTTCTCCCGCGAACGGCAGCCCGATCATTGTTCCCAGCCAGGATATCGTACTGGGTCTTTATTATATGACACGGGGGGTTTCCGGTTCAAAAGGTGACGGCATGATTTTTTCGAATTCCCAGGAGGTACGCAGTGCTTATGATGCCGGGGAAATCGCTCTGCATGCTGAGATAAAGGTCCGAATGAATGGGGAAAGAGTCGATACAACCGTTGGACGTATCTTACTGTGGGAAATTGTTCCCCAGGACAATGTGCTGCGGCTTCATCATATATTGGTTGAAGATGAAAATGACGCGCAGGAGATCTATGAGAAGATCAAAAAAGATGTTTCTTTCAGTGATATGGTTTCCTCCCATTCAATAAGCCGTTATAAGGACAATGACGGGCTTATCGGTATGCTGAAAAAAGATGAGTTTGTTGATACCTTCAATATTGATGAAGAACTGGCTGACAAAGTCTATTTCATCGATCCGGGAGAGATCAGTGAGATTATCAAAACTGATGAAGGATATCACATTTTTAAGGTAGCCGAGAGAAAATCAGGAATTCCTTTTGATGTTTTAAATCGTGTCATGGACAAGAAGGCGCTTAGAGATCTTGTGGATTATGCCTACAGAAATCAGGGGCCCAAAGCGACTGTCATACTTTCAGACAGACTCAAGGATATCGGATACAGGTATTCCACGGAAGGAGGGTTGTCTATTTCGATTGATGCCATGATTACACCTTTAGCCAAATGGGAGATCATTAAAGAATCGGAAAAGAAAGTCGAAGAAATCGGACGACAGTACACTGAGGGGTTAATTACTCAAGGTGAAAAATACAATAAAGTTGTGGACATCTGGGCAAAGGCTACAGATGATGTGGCGGACGAAATGATGGAAGCCATGAAAATGGCACCGGTAAATGATAAAAACGGCAACCCCGTGTTAGATAGCAAAGGGGAACCGCTGGTTGGTGAGAGTTTCAATCCGATTTATATGATGGCGGATTCAGGGGCAAGGGGGAGTAAGGACCAGATGCGCCAGCTGGCCGGAATGCGTGGGCTCATGGCTAAACCATCGGGAGAGATTATTGAAACACCCATCAGTGCAAATTTCAGAGAGGGACTTTCCGTATTGCAGTATTTCATTTCTACCCATGGGGCTCGAAAGGGACTCGCGGATACGGCATTAAAAACAGCAAACTCGGGATACCTGACCCGTAGGCTTGCGGATGTTGCCCAGGATTGCGTTGTAATGGAGAAGGATTGTGAAACGATGCTGGGAGTCGAGGTTGAACCTCTTCTGGAAGGCGGAGAAGTAATACAGAGACTGGGTGAACGGATATTGGGCCGTGTAGTCATGGAAGATATTCATGATCCGTTTACGGATGATGTCCTGGTAAAGAGTGGTGAGATGCTTGATGAAGCACTGGTGAATATGGTGGAAGAAGCGGGTGTTACTAAGGTTAAGATCAGATCGGTTCTGACATGTAAGGCAAAAAGAGGTGTATGCGCTACCTGTTACGGACGTGATCTCTCCCATGGCCAGGAAGTTGAAATCGGGCAGGCGGTCGGTATTCTTGCGGCCCAATCGATTGGTGAGCCCGGAACACAGCTCACAATGCGTACATTTCATATCGGCGGAACCGCCAGCCGAAGGGTTGAGCAGGCGGATATACGTGCCAGGGTCAATGGAACCGTCAAGTTTGATGATCTGAATGTGGCAACGAATACAGAGAATCTATATGTAGTAATGAACAGGCGGGGGGGTAAATTCAGTATTGAAAACGAAAAGGGCCGTGAACTGGAGAGCTTTCCCATAATCTATGGCGCTCATCTTGCCGTCAAAAACGGGGACAAGGTTGAAGCCGGAGATCTTCTCGCGTACTGGGATCCTTTTACAACACCAATTCTTACCGAAATGGACGGTACTGTAAAATTCGGAGATATTATACCGGACAAAACAATGAAGGAAAAAGTAGACCCCGTAACCGGTAAATCAAGCCGAACTGTTATCGAATCAAAAAATACCGAAGACAGACCGCGTATTTCAATAAAAGACCAGGACGGGAAAACAGCAAAGCTTCCGGGCACTTCCGCCTTCGCTCGTTACATACTGCCGATTAACGCGATCCTGCTTGTAGACGAAGGTGATGAAATAAAGGCCGGTGACATTGTGGCCAAACTCCCGAGGGCAACCACAAAAACCAAGGATATTACCGGTGGTCTGCCCAGAGTGGCGGAACTCTTTGAAGTTAGAAAGCCTAAAGAGATCGCGGTATTAAGTGAAATTGACGGGTATGTATCGATTGCAAAAGGATCAAAAAAAGGGAAGCAGAGGATAACCATTTCACCCGTTGATGTGGGAGATACAAAAGAGTATCTGATCCCGAGGGGGAAACATATCAATGTTTATGAAGGTGATTATGTCAGGGCCGGTGAACCGCTGATCGGCGGTTCCGCTATTCCCCAGGACATATTAAATATCAAAGGCGAGGTCGCGCTGGCAAGGTATCTGGTAGATGAAGTTCAGGAAGTATATCGCCTTCAGGGTGTGCGGATCAATGATAAACATATTGAGGTAATCGTCCGCCAGATGATGAGGCGTGTAAAGGTTCTGGAGCCCGGTGATACTGATTTTATTGCCGAGGAACAGGTTAACAGAATCGTATTTGAAGAAAACAACAATGCCGTGATTGAAAAAGGCGGCGAGCCTGCGGTTGCGGAACCGCTTATTTTAGGGATTACAAAAGCATCGTTGAGTACGGACAGTTTTATTTCCGCGGCCTCATTTCAGGAAACCACAAAGGTTCTGTGTGATGCAGCCATTGCCGGCGCGGAAGACAAGTTAAACGGTCTTAAAGAAAATGTCATCATGGGACGGATCATTCCCGCGGGAACCGGGATGAGTTTATATAAAAATGTGGATGTTCAGCAAAAATAACAGAGACATTGGTTAAAGGCTGAGAAACTCTGAATTAATGTAATATTTTTACATAAAACGCTTGACAACTATCGTCAGGCTGTATACATATACCGCTTTTACCGTATCGAATTATTTAAATTTCAGTTGTCATGAATAGGGAAAAAAATGCCGACAATTAATCAATTAGTTAGAAAGGGCAGAAAGCGAGTTCAGAAAAAAACAACGACTCCTGCCTTGAAAGGTGCCCCGCAGAAAAGAGGGGTTTGTACGAGGGTTTATACATCAACGCCCAAAAAGCCCAATTCAGCCCTGCGAAAAGTTGCAAGGGTGAGGCTCACTACCGGGATGGAAGTTACTGCCTATATCCCGGGCATTGGACATAACCTGCAGGAGCATTCTGTTGTTCTGGTTCGTGGTGGCCGTGTAAAAGATTTACCGGGTGTAAGATATCATATCGTAAGGGGAACCCTTGACACTCTGGGTGTGGAAGATAGAAAACAGGGGCGGTCAAAATACGGCGCAAAAAAACCCAAATAAATATAAAAGGTTAAATATTTAAGACGGGCATAAATAAAATTAATAATAAAGGTGCAGCATATGCCGAGAAGAAGAGAAGTATCTGAGAGGCCGGTCATACCCGATTCAAAGTATGACAGTAAAATAGTATCAAAATTTATCAATTCTATTATGAGTGATGGCAAAAAGAGTACAGCTGAATCGATACTGTACGGCGCTTTTGATATTATAGAGGAAAAAACCAAAGAGCCTCCTCTCAAGGTGTTTGAACAGGCACTTGATAATGCAAGACCTATGATTGAGGTTAAATCCCGCAGGGTTGGCGGATCGACATACCAGGTTCCCACTGAGATAAGACCGTCACGGCGGACAGCGTTAGGGTCTCGGTGGATTATTGATTTTGCACGTAAACGGCCGGAAAAGGGTATGGCCGGTAAACTTGCTGGAGAGTTGATGGATGCTTCAAAAAGCAGGGGTGCTACCATAAAGAAGAAAGAGGATACACATAAAATGGCGGATGCAAATAAGGCTTTTGCCCATTTCCGCTGGTAAAACGTAAATAGAACAAACAGACAGGAAAAAGCGTTGATGGTCGGGTTAATGATGCCGGTCATGGATTATATAGGAGGACAGGAAGATGTCAAAGCAGAAGTTTGAGCGGACCAAGCCGCATGTGAATGTAGGTACGATTGGACATATCGATCATGGCAAGACCACCTTGACGGCGGCGATTACAAAGCATATGGGTTTAAAGGGTATGGCGGA
>JAUVGT010000445.1 GCA_030593645.1 Deltaproteobacteria bacterium | reverse complement strand
GAGTATGAAATACATGGGCTGGGGGTTTTATGAAGGGGCATTATTTTTTATTGCGGCCGCTGTAATGATTATTTCCATTCTTCCCATGTATTATGTGCCAGAAGGAGGCATTCATTTACTTGCCACGGAAGAAACAGATTCCGCGAATTCCAAAGAAAAAAATTCATATTTAAAGGTCTATGTGATTTTTCTGATTGGACTGATTTTCCTTAATTTTGGAAAAAATTCAGTGGCGGTGATACAGACACAGTACCTGGTGCTTGAGTCGGGTTTTAATGTCACAAGCCACGCATTAAGTTTTATTGTAAATTCACAGTCACTGGCTATGGTTTTTTTTGGGCTTATCGCCGGATGGATTGACAGAACGCTCGGCAGTAAATATGCTTTATTACTTGGTAGTTTTACGGCTATCCTGTACCTGGTTATCATCGGGGTTTCACTGGATTTAAGAATGATTGTCCTGAGTAATTTTCTTGCGGGTTTTTCAGAGGTCGTCATTTTGGTTTCTTCATATTCGTTTGTGTCGGTTTTAATCCCGCCGGCCAAAAGAGGAACATTATTTGCCATCTACAATGCCACTTTTTTTCTCAGCTGGGGTTTGGCCGGAACATTGATTGCCGGACCGATCGTTGACGGATTAATTCTTTTGGGAAAACCCGAAGTGTTTTCGTATCAGATGTCTTTTATCTCGGCCGCGTGTATTACCCTTTTCGGATTTGTTATTCTCGGATACATTGCTTTAAGTGATTTAGAAAAAAACCATTAAAGAATTAAAAGCCCTGTCTGTAATGTCTGATAAAGATATTGACACATCCGATATTATTCATCCTGATCCTCAGTCTGTATCTCACCGGGCCGCTCAATTTCAATGCGGCTTACGTGGCGAAAACCTCTGGGCAGTTTTCTGCCCCGACGGCCGCGTTCTCCCATAAATGGCCATAGATTTTCAAAGGTAAGCTTATAATACCTTTTGCCTGAGTGGATAATCAATGACCCACCTTCCGGAACCAGGGCCATGTGTGTCATGAACTCGATTCTCTCTTTGATCCGTTTGGGAAGAATCTGGATCATCTTATTTCCTTTTCCCTTTGGAAGCTGGGGGAGGATGTTAAGGGGAAATATCAGCATACGTCCTTCGTTGGTGATGGCTGTGAGAAGCTCGGTTTCCATATCTTTCACATAAAGCGGATGGATCGGCTCAGCCCCTTTAGGTAGGGTCAGCATGGCTTTGCCCTTCTGGTTCTTGGTATATAGATTTTGAAGTTCTGTCACAAAACCATACCCGGCGTCGCTGGCAAGCACCACCAGGCGCTCCGGTTTGCCTGAAAGGACTCCTTTGAAAACAACCTCGGGAGGCAGACTGAATCGACCGGTCAATGGTTCACCATATCCCCTGGCTGAAGGCAGGTTATGATTGAGAGCCGAATAGGTTCGGCCCCTGGAATCGATGAATACGGACTGTTGGTTGCTCCGGCCCAGGGCGGTGCTCATATGGCTGTCTCCGGCTTTATACGCAAGACCTTCTGTATCAATTTCATGTCCTTTTGCAGACCTGACCCAGCCATTTTGGGATATGGTTATCGTCATCGGTTCAACCGGGACCAGTTCCAGTTGGGAGATTGCTCTGGCTTCTTCCCGTTCAACAATCAGGCTGCGGCGTGCATCGCCATATTTCTCAGCAGCGCTTATAAGCTCTTTTTTAATCAGGGTTTTCAGCATGGTGCTTGACGCAAGGGTCTTTTCAAGTTTTTTACGCAGCCTGTCCAGATCCTTTTTCTCAGACTGAATCTTCATCTCTTCAAGTTTCGCGAGATACCGCAATCTGAGCTGAAGTATGGCTTCAGCCTGGGTGTTCGAGAGCTTGAATTTTTTTATTAATACCGGTTTCGGATCATCATTGTTCCGGATGATTTTTATGACTTCATCGATGTTCAGGTACGCAATCATAAGACCGTCCAAAATATGAAGACGGTCAAGAACCTTTTTCAGTAAAAATTCCAGCCGTTTGCGGACTGTTTCTTTGCGATATATGATCCATTCTTTCAGTAACGTCACAAGCCCCTTGACCCGGGGTCTGCGGTCAAGACCGATCACATTCATATTGGCCCGGTAGGTTCGCTGAAGGTCGGTTGTGGCAAACAGGTGTGCCATCAGTGCTTCCATATCCACACGGTTGGAGCGCGGGACAATGATCAGCCGTATCGGTTCTTCATGGTCTGATTCATCGCGCAGATCAGAAACCATGGGCAGCTTCTTTTTGTTCATCTGATCGGCGATCTGTTCCTGTATCTTTGCCGGAGATACCTGAAAAGGCAATGCGGTGATGACGATATCTCCTTTTTCAATTTCATATTTCGCCCGCATCCGGATGACTCCCCGCCCGGTGCTGTATATTTCCAGGATTTCTTCCCGTGGTGTGATAATTTCAGCGCCCTGGGGATAATCCGGGCCCTGAATAAGGTGACACACATCTTCCAGTGTGGATTTCGGTTTTTCAAGGAGGAGAATACACGCATCAACGACTTCTTTCAGGTTATGAGG
>JAUVGT010000371.1 GCA_030593645.1 Deltaproteobacteria bacterium | reverse complement strand
GAACAAGTGAAAAACGAAAAGTGAATAGTTAAAAGTTGATGAACTCGTAAAAAATAAATGATTGTGATTTGTAATTGCTCTTTATCCAGATAACACAGGCTATGGTATTTTTTTCATATTCGTGGAGCGAAGCGATATCCGTATTCGATGTTCGACGTTGGACGTTCGATGTTCAACGTTCATTTTTATACCACCCCCTCCGGCATAGGCGGAACCGGTTCACCGCCCAGAACATACCCGCCGTCCAGGCGAAGCACACTTCCGGTCATAAACGGGGCGTCCTTTAAAATATAAAGAATTGCTTTTACCGCATCATCAATGGTTCCGGTTCGTCTCAGCAGGGTGTGATCGATCAGGGCTTTTTTCTGATTGTCATCCAACAGTCCCCACCCCCGGGTCCGTTCTCCATGGCGGGTTTCAAAAAAACCGAGCATAATTTCATTGACGCGTACGGAAGGCGCGCCCATACGGGCCCATGTTTCTGTGAGCAGGGAGACTCCCCGGTTCGCGGCAGAGTAGCATTCATTAAAGAACATACCGGCAGGACCCGTTCTTCCGACGATTCCCGCGATGGAAGAAAAGTTGATCACATTGCCGTTGCCTGAAGCTTTGAGGTGGGGCAGGGTTTCTTCAAAAATCCATCTTTTAGCACGTAAAGTGGTTTCGATTTCGAGATCCCACTGCTCTCTGGTGTACGGGCCGTGAACCACGGGCCAGCCGCCGCGTTCGATATTGTTGATCAGGATATCGATGCGGCCGAAACGATCCATGACTTTATTGATAAGTCCGGGAATTTTGTCTATTTCGAGCAGGTTGGTTTGAATGATCAGGTGATCGTCGCTGAATTTTTTAAAATCCTGTTTCATTTCGGGGAGGCTGTCTTCCCAGTCAAAATAATTGAGGGCGACTTTTACGCCTTCGTTTGCCAGGGCCAGCCCGATACCTTTTCCGATGCCTTTGACCGCACCGAGTACCAGTGCCACCTTGTTTTTTAGTTTCATAATTTTGTCTTTCACATATTGATGGTCTCGTAAAAAGTTCGAATTAGATGGTTTCGTAAAAAGTTCAAACTCAAGGCGTGAAAATTTCGTAATCATGAAGCGTACTTATAGTACGTTGAATGATTGCGAAATGCAGCACAACGCAGAAGTTGGACTTTTTACGAGACCGTCACATATTAAACAACGCCTTTTTGACCCATCTGCAGGCGAGCTTCAATAATTCCGTGTCATCGGTTTTGATGATATTCAGTGTCTCATCATCCACCTCAAAATTATCGAGCAGGCCTTTTTCAAATATGTTTGACCTGAATTTATCAAGATCATACATGGCGGTTTGAAACAGGTGCTGGGATGCCAGGTCCAGGGGCTCGGGATTCAGGCGGTTTTTCAGGCTGATGAGTTCCATGAGCATATCGTTCATTTCATTGTATTCAGAAAGTCCCTGGTTTTCAATCCATTCCCTGACGGTCCGGGTTTTTCCGTCCTTTGATCCATGGCAGTGTTCTTCCTTTATGATGGCATAGTATTCCGTGATTTTGCCGGTTTCCCGTGATCGGGATATGGCACGCGCAATCGGGTATACGCGGCAGGATGACGGGCGGTCATCGTATACACTGCATCCATCAGGTGTTACAAAGGGGCATTCAAGATTTGAAGAGGTGGATGCCTTCAAAGTGATGACCGGAAAACCCGATTCAGGTCCCATGTGCCTGATGGTGTATTCTTTTAAAAAATCTCCGGATGAAATCCCGAGCCGGTTTTTCAACCGGAGTATGTCGTAGGGGTACAGGAACTGGTTCAGATCCCTGCAGCATGCGTTAAAGCAATCCACCTGTTTTGAACAGGAGAATTTGAATGGTTCATCAATCCCGATGGGGATCATGTCATTTGTCATTGTGTGTGTGTCCTTTACCTTGGAAGTGGTTTAAAGACTTCAATCAAATATTCAATCGCGTGGGCGATTGAGTTTTGAGTTAATAGTTTTGAGTTCTAAGTTGAAGGAATTTTAAATCGATTTTAATCCTTTAACTCATAACTCAAAACTCAACACTCAAAATTTATCATTCTCAAGCTTGATAATTTGATTTAATCCGTATTCAGATTTTTTATAAACTCACTCACAGCGCCAACACCTTCCCGGTCGACCAGGCGGATGGTTTCACTGCCGATGACGGCAATATCGACTTTTCCTTTTAAAAAATCAACATCTGATTTTGATTTTACGCCGAATCCCAGGGCCAGGGGTAATTCGGTTGCCTGCCTGGACCTTTTAAGATAGCTGTTCAGATGATCGGAAAAATCAGTGCCCGCACCAGTCACACCTTTTCTTGCCACACAGTATATAAAACCTTTGCCATGAGACGCAAGATACTTCATTCGATCATCGCTGGTGGTTGGGGAAAATATGAATATGGGTGACGTGACGTGATTTTCCGCTGCGATCAAATATTCCTCACCTTCTTCGGGCGGGAGGTCCGGTACAATAAAACCCTGTATTCCGGTTTCCGCCGCATCTCTGACAAATTGACTGACACCATACTTGTATAAGATATTGTAATAGCTCATAAATAAAAAAGGAATATTAAATCGTTCCACAACTTTGTGCGCGAATTCAAAACATTGGGATACGGTTGAACCTCCGGACAGGGATTTCTGATTGGCCTGGAGGATGACCGGGCCGTCCGCGATCGGTTCTGAAAACGGGATCTGGAGCTCCATCAGGTCCACACCGGCTTCAACCATCGATTCGATGATTTTGTACGCGTCATCAAATGTCGGGTAACCCAGAACAATATGTGTCATCAAAAGTATTTTTTTTTCTTTAAGCCTGTTTTCAAGATAATCTCTAAGCATTGTATTTCTCCGCTTTTTTCGTTATGAATTCTTTCCACTTGGGATCGGAAACCGCGTCCGCGATTGTAAATATATCCTTATCACCTCTCCCGGACTGGTTGATCAGGATCATGTCCTGCTTTGACATTTGGGGGGCTTCCTTAAAAGCCCGGGCAAAAGCGTGGGATGACTCCAGGGCGGGTATGACCCCTTCCTTTTTAATAGTCAACGAAAGCGCTTCAATCACTTCCCGGTCGGTTGCCGCTTCAAACCGAACCCTTCCTTTTTCTTTCAGGTCTGATAAAATGGGTGACACCCCCACATAATCGAGCCCGGCTGCCACACTGTGCGTTTCGCGCATCTGGCCGTCTTTGTTCTGGAGGAAAAAAGTTTTATAACCCTGGGCCACACCCACCGAGGCATCTTCAGATGATAGCCTGACCGCGTGCATTTTTGAATCGAGCCCCTTTCCGCCCGCCTCAACACCAACCAGTTCAACATCCCGGTCATTAAAAAAGCCGCTGAATATTCCCATGGCGTTTGATCCGCCGCCCACGCACGCGTAAATTCGTTTCGGGAGTTTTCCTTCTGTTTTTAAAATCTGTTCCCTTGCCTCTTTCCCGATAATCGACTGGAAATAGGAAACCATCTCGGGAAACGGGTGGGGTCCACAGGCGGTTCCCAACACATAATGGGTGGTATCCATGTTTGTGACCCAGTCACGGAAGGCTTCATTGATCGCGTCTTTTAATATTCGTGTTCCTTCTTTGACAGGGATCACTTCAGCTCCCAGCTGTTCCATCCAGAATACATTGGGCCTTTGTCTTTCAACATCGACCTCTCCCATGTAAATGGTGCAGTCAAAACCGAATTTCGCGGCCATGGTCGCGGTGGCAACACCATGTTGACCCGCGCCGGTTTCCGCGATCACCCTGCTTTTTTTCATCCGTTTGACTAAAAGCCCCTGGCCCATCACATTGTTGGCTTTATGCGCCCCGGTATGGTTCAAATCTTCCCGCTTGATATAGATTTTCGGGCCGTTGAAATGATTTGTCAGGTTTTCAGCATAAGTGATCGGTGTGGGCCGACATGAATAGCTGGACATGACTTCTTCATATTCCCGCCAGAAGACAGGGTCATTTTTAACATCATTAAAATAATCCACAAGCTCATCAAACGTGGTCACAAGGATTTCAGGCAGAAATGCTCCGCCGAATCCGCCATAGTAGCCTCTGTCAATCATCTGAAATTCCTCCAATAGTCTGTGAAAATATAAATCGGTCCGTGCGGCAATACAGTTTTGAAAATACCGCGTTTTCAGCCTGTTTAAAATTCAGAAACCTCTTGACCAGCAGAATGGGTATATCGGGTGAAACATCCAGGTTCATGGCGCGTTTTCCCTTTAAATAACTCACCCTGAAGTTCTGCCTTCCATTCCGGGGCCGCATATAAAAGTGTTCTTCAGCAATCCGGGAGATTGAACGGCCGGAGATTTCGATTTGGTCTATGTTAAAAAACAAATCCGGGTGGAAATAAAAATCTTCGATCAGTATCGGTTTGTTATCGGCCAGGCTGAGCCTTGAAAAAAAATATGCCTTTCCATCAAAAAAAGGATTTTCATGGTCACCGGAAACTTTTGTCAGCTTCATCTTTTCCAGGATTTTTGTTTTAACAATGATCCCCTGTTGTTTGAATGAAAAGATGGTGCCGGCAAATGAAAAAAGATCGATTTCCTTTTCTTTTGGTTTTACAAACGTACCGGAGCCACGTTTTCTTGATAATATCCGTTTTCGAATCAGCAGATCTGTGGCCTGCCGGACCGTGGGCCTTCCGATTTTGTATTTTTCCGCAAGTTTGTGTTCAGAAAGTATTCTGGATTCTGAGGCATATTCCCCGGATCGTATTTTCGACAGGATAATATCAGCGAGTTGACGATACAGCGGAACAGGTGATCCATGGTTCAGCATATTAATCTTTCCTCTGTGTAAAAATTGACGGTTTCGTAAAAAGTCCAACTTCTGCGTTGCGCTGCATTTCGCAATCATTCAACGTACTATAAGTACGCTTCA
>JAUVGT010000040.1 GCA_030593645.1 Deltaproteobacteria bacterium | reverse complement strand
AACTTCATCAAAAAAGATGAATCTGTCAATAATTTCTTTAAAAAAGTTGACATTTATGGTGATTTAATTTTAATTGTATATAATTTTATACACTTCTTGGAGAAATCAAACAGACATGATCGCATACGATTTACAATGTATAGCCGGCCACAGCTTTGAAGGCTGGTTTGAAGAGGAAAAAGCTTACCTGAAGCAGAAAAAAAAGGGACTGGTCTCCTGTCCGGTCTGCAATGATACGTCTGTATCAAGGGTTCCGTCAACGTTTGGTATAAAAACTTCCGAAATTCCAACGGGTACCGATAGGCACCTGAAAAAATATGCTCAAGTCGGAAAAAAGATTATTAATTTTGTGGAGAAAAATTTTGATGATGTGGGCTGTAATTTTGCAAACGAAGCCTTGAAAATGCACTATGGTGCCACTGAACCCAGAAGTATCAGGGGCATAAGTACAAAAGAAGAAGAAAAAAGTTTAAAAGAAGAAGGTGTTGAATTCTTCAAATTCCCCATACCCATACCACCGGAAACAGATTCCTGAGTTCGAGCCGGTTTTTTTAGAAACCACGAAAAAACAACGATTCACTGTTTTCTCACAGTCTTTTCGCCAGCCCGGATAACCGTTGTCGCGGTTTGTCATTATTTAACGCAATGGAAAGCGCTTTCTGGGTTCCGATCAATATCACCAATTTTTTACCCCGGGTTATGGCAGTATATAAGAGGTTCCTCTGTAAAAGCGCGTAATGCTGGGTCATGACAGGTATAATGACGGCCGGATACTCAGATCCCTGGGATTTGTGTACAGATATGGCATAAGCAAGGGATAATTCATCGAGTTCAATAAAATCATAGGTTACAATCCTGCCGTCATATTCCACGGCAAGCGTTTTATCTTTTTCATCAATATCAAATATTTTCCCGATATCGCCGTTAAAAACTTCCTTCCGGTAATTATTTTTTAAGTGCATTACCTTATCATTCAGCCGGAATGTACTTCCCATGGCGCTAATTTTTACCTGGCTTGGATTTAAACCTTTCTGGAGCTCCTGGTTAAGGTTTAATGTCCCCACAAGGCCTCTATGCATCGGCGTCATCACCTGTATCTCATTGACAGGATCGAGTGAAAATTTTTCCGGAATCTTCCAGCTGCATAATTCCACGATTTGTTTGACGACGATCTCGGGCCGACTCTGTTCAATAAAATAAAATTCAGTCAGGTCGCCGGGGATCGCACCCTGTTCGATCTCGGGCGGCTTACCCTCTCTGATTTTATGGGCATTGATAATGATTGGGCTTTCCTGGGCCTGCCGGAATATTTCTTTTAACTCAAATGTGGCAATTTTTTCTGATTTGATTAAATCCTTCAGAACATTCCCCGGCCCGACTGAAGGAAGTTGAAAAACATCCCCCACAAAAACCAGTCTCGATTCCAGGTGAACCGCTTTCAGCAGATCATTCATCAGCTGGATATCCACCATGGAGACTTCATCAATAATCAGCACATCCGCTTCAATCGGGTTATCCAGATCCCGTTCAAAAGCCCCTTCCATCGGATTAAAACCAAGGAGTTTATGTATTGTGGAAGCGCTTTTCCCGGTTACTTCAGACAAACGTCTTGCGGCGCGGCCGGTTGGCGCCGCAAGGCATACCTGTTCTCCAAGAGCCTCGAATATTGTGGAAATGGATCTGACCAAAGTTGTCTTTCCTGTACCCGGACCGCCTGTAATGATTGCGATCCTATGGTCAAGTATTCGTTCCAGGGCTTCAAGCTGTTCCGGTGATAATTTAATTGCCAGTTTTTTTAATACCTCATTTGTAATCCGTTCAGCGTTAAACCCGGTCCCGGCAATCGGAAGTGATAAAAGCGCTTTGATCCTGTTTGCAGTTCCTGTTTCCGCTTCGTAAAGCTGATTTAAATATGCCCGGCTTTGGTCCTGGTTATCCTCATCTGGTTCGATTTTAAGATCTTTGGAATCTTTCAGCAGGTTGACCGCGTCCTCTATAATCTCACGATTTATTTGAAATGTCTCTTCACATTCGGTAATCAGTTGTTCCAGGAACATAAAAACATTTCCGTCATTTGCATAACGGCGCACCAGGTGCATGATACAAGCCTGGGCCCTATCGGAATCATCGTAGGGAATGTCAGAATTCTGTATGATTGCATCCGCAATAATAAAACCGATTCCCGGAATATCATTTGCGATTCGAAACGGATTGTTGCGAAGGATATCCAGTGACTCCGCGCCATATTCCCTGAATATTCGCGCGCTGTATGAAGATTTGACATTATTTTCCTGCAGAAATTGCATGAGGTTCCTGACCGCGTGATGGTCCGTCCAGGCCTGACCCACTCTGGCCGCTGTCTCATCCCCGATTCCCTTTACCTCTGTTAGCCGAGAGGAGTCTTCTTCTATGATTTCAAGCGTTCTCTCACCAAAATGATCAATAATTCTGGCCACTGTTTTCGGGCCCACACCTTTGATGAAACCGGATTTAAGATATTTTCGAATCCCTTCCACTCCGGCGGGAAGAACAATTTCAAAAGATGATACTTTAAACTGCTGCCCAAACCGCGGATGTGTTTCCCAGGTGCCATTTATCTTCATGGCTTCACCCATGTTTGGGCTTGGAAGATATCCGATGATTGTTACCACAGTTTTAGTTTTTTCAACTCTGAACCGCGCGATGGTATAACTGTTTTCTGCATTATGAAATGTGATTTTTTCCAGATGGCCTTCAAGATGGGTGGTTGATTGATCAGTCATGAATCATGTATAGCATATGAATAGGGAATAATCACGAATTCTTAACCACGAGTTTGTACGATTTCATCACACATTAATCATGGAGCGGTTTAATAACAAAAACTCCCCCGACCCCTCAACTATTTATCGATTTCCCATGATCCATTGCGCGGCATCCAAAAGATCTTCTGCCACATGATCAGGATTTACTCCCCTGTCAGAAAGCTGCTTCTCAGCTTGCTTCCCATTTCCGGTTCTGACAAGAACAGTCCGACCGCACCCGGCATTTTTGGCGCACTCAATGTCCTTAGCGCTGTCGCCTACCATAACGGCCTGTAGAAGATCAATATGATATTTTTTCCGCGCCTGAAGTATCATCCCGGGCTCCGGTTTACGGCAGGCACATCCTTCAGCCGGCACATGGGGGCAGAAGAATATATCACTGACCAGCCCTCCATGAGAAGCAATCTCATCCTTCATCATCTGATGTATATGATTTAAACCGCCAGGTGTAATCATTCCCCTACCCACGGCTGACTGGTTTGTGATTAAAACTACCCTGTATCCATTCTCATGAAATTCTTTTAGAGCGTCAAGACTTCCAGGAAGAAAATTAAATTCTTCCCAGGATTTAATATAATCCGGTGAATCACGGTTTATAACACCGTCCCGGTCCAGGAAGACTGTTTTATGGTGCTGTTTTGTTGTCATTGTTATATTTTCTCACAGATCTGACAGAAGGTGATCTTAAAAAGAACAAACCCAAAAGATTATATCTCTCACAGAGGCATCCGCCATAGCCAAGTCTATGGCGGATGCCTCTGTGAAAGTTCTATCCCTATTCAGCTACAATTATCGGATCATACCCATCCTCCAGCAAAGTTCTTTCCCCATTTTTTACGTCCTCAAGTGTTGCGAACTTCCCCACTCTGACCCTGTAGAAGACCTGGCCATCTTCGCTGTGTTCTACAATATGGGCGTTCTTATATTTTTTGTCGAGTTTTTGTCTTAGTTTTTCAGCGTTCTCCCTGTCAAGGAACGCCCCGACCTGGAAGGTAAAGTTCCCGCGTGTATAATCAATCCTGTTCTCTGCAGTGCTCCCGGGGTTCGATTTTTCATTTTCCTTTTTTTGCATCACCGTACCCAGAGCGACAATCTCTACTTTCGCGGTTCCCGGTTTCGCCACGCCCAGTTTTTTTGCTGCTGTATATGAAAGATCAATAATCCTTCCCCGAACAAAAGGGCCCCTGTCATTGATTCTGACATCCAGTTTTTTCCCGTTTGAAAGGTTATGCACCCTCACGTAAGTATTAAATGGAAGTGTTTTGTGAGCCGCGGAAACGCCGTACATATCGTATTTTTCACCGTTTGCTGTTTTCCTGCCATGAAACTTTTCTCCATACCATGACGCAAGGCCCCTCTGGCGGAAGCCTTCCGCGCTCGACCTGGGCTGGTACCAGATACCGTTTATCTTGTATGGTTTGGGCTGCCCCGGCTTTGACGAAGGAGGGGATGAGGTGGTTGAACAGCCGATGAGGCCTGCCAGGACTAAAAAAATTAACGTCCAACATCGAACACTTGTCCGCCTTAGCCTTGGCGGCGGTGGATCGAACGTCCAACGTCGAATGTGGAAGGCGCTTCGCTTTGTCTTATTTACGAAATTTTGAATGAAGAAAAACAGAAATAGCCGCTCTATACTTTTTATTGTTTTATTATAAAACTCGATTGAGCGGAGCGATATCATTATTCGACGTTCGATGTTGGACGTTCGATGTTCGACGTTCATCTTTATTTCATTCTTTTCTTTTATAATTTATATTTACCCAGTGTGACATCCAGGAAATCCTTCATCTTATCTGCAAAAATAAATTCGATTTCTTTTTTTACATTTTTAGGTATTTCTTCCAGGTCTCTTCGGTTCCATTCAGGCAGAACTACGGTTTTAATACCGGCACGGTGCGCGGCAAGTACTTTTTCCTTTACTCCGCCCACGGGTAAGACCTGTCCCCGCAATGTTATTTCACCGGTCATGGCAAGGTCTTTTTTAACTGTTCTACCCGTAAATAGCGAAACGAGCGCCGCCAGCATGGTTATACCGGCGGATGGTCCATCCTTTGGAATTGCGCCGGCAGGCACATGAATATGGATATCGTTGTTTTCGAAAAAACCTTCATCAACACCCAGGTTGGACGCGTGTGAACGGATATAACTAAGCGCGGTTGCCGCAGATTCTTTCATTACATCTCCAAGATAGCCGGTTAAGGTGAGGTTTTTACTCCCCCGCATGGATGTCGCCTCTATAAACATCAATTCCCCGCCCGCCTCTGTCCATGCAAGGCCTGTTGCAACCCCGGCCATTGATGTCCTGGCCTTTGCTTCCGGGAAAACTTTTTCAGGACCAAGATATTTATGTACATTCTTAACCATAATTTGAGCTGATTCTACTTCCTCTGAAGCAACACCGCTCGCGACACCCCTGCAGATGGCTGCAATTTCACGCTCCAGGTTTCTTAAGCCGGCCTCCCTGGTGTAACACGTAATTATCTTTCTCAACGCGCCTTTAGTAAATGATATCTGATCCGGCTTCAGCCCATTCTCTTCGATCTGCCGGGGAATCAAGTAACGATTAGCGATCTTTACTTTTTCATCTTCCGTATATCCCAGCAGCCTTAAGACCTCCATCCTGTCTCTCAGGGCGGGCGGTATGGTATCCAGGATATTGGCAGTGGTAATAAACATCACTTTGGACAAATCAAAGGGAACATCCAGATAATGATCGGAAAAATAGGAATTTTGTTCCGGATCGAGTACTTCCAAAAGGGCGGATGACGGGTCGCCTCTGAAATCACTGCCGACCTTATCAATCTCATCCAGCATAAAGACCGGATTGTTTGATCCCACACGCCTTAGCCCCTGAATCATCCTGCCCGGCAGTGCTCCCACATATGTCCTTCGATGTCCCCTGATTTCCGCTTCATCTCTTACTCCTCCAAGAGAAATTTTGAAAAATTTACGCCCCAGTGCACGGGCAATAGAACGGCCCAGGGATGTTTTACCTGTTCCCGGGGGGCCCGCAAAACAAAGAATCGGACCTTTTGAATCCGGTTTTAATTTTCGAACCGCAAGATATTCAATGATTCGTTTTTTGGGTTTTTCAAGACCGTAATGATCCTCATCTAAAATCTTTCTGGCTTTTTTAATATCAAGGTTATCTTCTGTGCTGTCATGCCACGGAAGTGAAGTAACCCAGTCGAGATAGGTTGAGGCAACAGTATATTCAGCGGATGACGGATGCATCCTTGACAGACGGTTAAGTTCTCGATTGGCTTCCTTTTTTGCTTCCTCCGGAAGGTTCTTTTTTTTTATCTTCGCCTTGTATTCTTTAATTTCCACAACCGAGTCATCTTCTTCTCCCAATTCTTCCCTGATTGCTTTCAATTTGTGCCTGAGGTAGTATTCCCTCTGGGTTCTGTTGATATTCCCTTTAACTTGATTCTGAATTTTATTCCCGAGTTCCAGAATCTCTACCTGGTGGTTGGCAAGGCGGGTCACTTCTTCAAGCCTTTCTTTTATATTTAAAATTTCAAGAATTTTCCATTTTTCTTCCAGATTAGCATTAATCGTTGATGCGATCAGATCGGCAAGTATACCCGGCTCCCTGACAGACCTGGACATTTCAAGAATCTCTTTGGGCAATCCAGGTGAAAGTCCCATGATCTTTGAAAACAGCGCGACAAGGTTACTCATGAGCGCTTCGACTTCATTATCCTTGGTATCATCCTCATGCAGGTACTTCACATGGGCTTTTAGAAAAGTTTCATCTCTTTTGAAAGCAATAACCCTGAACCGGTTTAATCCCTGAACAAGGATTTGCGACTTGCTTTCTTCAGTCTTTGCCATTTTCAATATCGTAGTGCATGTGCCGATTTTTGTTAAATAATCAGTTGGAAACGGGATACGGTCTGAATTTTTTTTTGCGACCAGTAGTCCTAAAATTCGATCTTTTGACATGGCTTCGTCAATCAAATCGATGGATTCTTCCTGGTCCACAACCAATGGTAAAACCATCCTGGGAAACAGGACCGCTTCAAACAGTGGAATAATGGGTATGATATCCGGCACTTTACCAGTACTGTTTCCTACTGCTATTTCCTGGTCAGTCATAGAATCCTCCGATCCAATTATCGTACCATTTACAGTATTACTGATCAGCCATCTGAAATTGGAATTTTCCGCACTTTACCATGCTTCTGTTTCGCGCAATTGATCCTCAAAAATCCGTTTAAGTATGATGATGTCACCTGTTCGGGATCGATTAATATGGGAAGAAAAAGAACACGTTCAAACTCTCCATACTGGATTTCGGCCAGCCTGTAAGTTGCCTTTTCCATATGTTTCAGTTGTTCGCGCCTCCCTTTAATCTTCACTGCCTTGCTGCTTATCTCGACTTCCAGGTTATTCTTATCAACACCCGCGATCTCGCACAAAATGATGATCTCACCGGGTGTTTCATACATATCCATTTGAGGATTCCATGTACATGCAGCAGATGAAAACATCGGGCTTGTGGGTCGGGGCCGAAATACGTTTTCAAAGGCTTTTTCCTTTTTTGAAGGTAACTGTTCGATATCATTATCTATTCTAATTTTAATATAATCCATTTTCAGTTCCTGTTTTTTTGTTACTGAAATAAGAGCCCCCTGCCAGTAATTTCTAATATTATCACTAGTATACTGTTTTGTAAAGCATGCATAAAACAAAGGTTGCGTGGATGGAACCTGCAGAGTGTATCGCTGTATGGCTTCGACTTTTACAGTGATTTAACTTGACATGGTATGGGACATGTCTAATATTTTATAAATATTTTAATTCTTAAAGGAGAAATCTAAATGTCATACGTAAAAAACGACCACACTGAAAATGTTGACCGGCCCACCGCTGTCTTTGAAACAAGCCTGGGAACTTTTGAAATCGAATTGTATGCAAAAGAATGCCCTGAAACATCCTGGAATTTTATCAATCTTGCAGAAGGGCGGCAGGAAACAGACCGAAATGGAAATTTCTATGATAATCTAGCCTTTCACAGGGTTATAGGCGGATTCATGATCCAGGGCGGATGCCCGCTCGGAACCGGCACCGGTGATCCGGGCTACCGGTTTAAAGACGAATTCGATCCTTCACTGAAGCATGATTCCGAAGGTATTCTTTCCATGGCCAACTCAGGTCCGGGTACCAATGGAAGCCAGTTTTTTATCACGCTGGAGCCGACACCCCATCTTGATGGACGACATACCGTATTCGGCAAAATCACAAAGGGAATGGATATTATCACTACCATCGGCGCCGTACAAACCGATGCCATGGATAAACCCAAAGAACCTGTTGTGATCAATAAAGTCACTATTCAAAGATGACGGTTTCGTAAAAAGTCCAACTTCTGCGTTGTGCTGCATTTCGCAATGATTCAACTCCCCTGTTAAATAAAAAGACAGATTTAACAGGGCGGGTCCGATAAGTACGCTTCATGATTACGAAATTTGCACGCCTTGAATTTGAACTTTTTACAAAACCGTCTCATTCGGACTTTTTACGAAACCATCAAAGATAAATATGACACAAAAATTAAGTAAGAGTTCAGAAAAAGTTCAGAAGGCCTTAAACGCCATCGGGCTCGAATGCCGGGTTGTTGAAATGCCCGGTTCGACCCGAACTGCGGGTGACGCGGCAGCAGCAGTTGGATGCACGGTCGGTCAGATTGTTAAATCTCTTATTTTTAAAGGGAAAAGAAGCGGTAAGCCATTCCTGGTTGTTGCCAGCGGTCCAAATCGCGTGGATCAAAAAAAACTGGCTGAAGAAATCCAGGAACCGATCAAGATGGCCCATCCCGATTTTGTACGTGAAAAAACCGGCTATGCCATCGGCGGTGTTCCTCCTCTGGGACATCTTGAGCCCATTGATACTTATATCGATAAAGATCTGCTGGAATATGATGAAATATGGGCCGCGGCAGGAAATCCGAAATCTGTTTTTAAACTCACGCCCAAAAATCTGCACCAGATGACCAATGGGAAGGTCATCGATTTGAAATGTTAGAAGGTTAACCGACCAATACGTTCTCCAGTCTTTCCACCATGTATTCTATCTCTTCGTCATTAATAATCAGCGGTGGAGATATTCTAATGGTATGACCATGGCTGTCATTTGCGAGCACGCCCAGATCGAGGAGTTCATGACAAAAATCCATCGCGTTCCCCTCTTTTACTTCTATCCCGATAAAAAGGCCCATACCGCGCACTTCTTTTACATGCGGTGATCGGTCGCAGATCTCCTTTATTTTTTTCTTCAGCTTTTTGCCCTGCTGTTCCGAACGCTCGGCAAGATTCTCATTTTCAAACACATCCAGCGCGGCAAGCCCGGCCACACATGCCAGGGGATAGCCGCCAAAGGTTGATCCGTCTGAACCGATATTAAATATCTGATCCATAAGTTTAGCGTTTGTAATAAATACGGACAGGGGCACCAGGCCGCCGGAAACCGCTTTACCCAGGATCAATCCGTCGGGTACAACGTCTTCATGCTGAAAACAAAACCTTTTTCCCGTACGCCCAAGACCGACCTGAATTTCATCAAATAGAAGAAGCAGATCATGCTGGTCGGAAAGTTTACGAAGACCTTTTAAAAAACCGGGTTCCGGGATCTGCATCCCCCCTTCCCCCTGCATCGGTTCCACAAGGATACCGCATGTGTTTGGTGTAATCGCCTTTTCTACCGCGTCGAGATCAGAATAATCAACGGATACAAATCCCGGTGTCAGCGGGCCAAAACCCTCTCTGTATTTTGAAGAGCTGGAAAAAGAGACGACTGTAATCATCCTGCCGTGGAAATTATTGTTAAACACGATAATTTCCTGCTTCCCATCCGGTATACCCTTGTTCTTCCATCCATGAAAACGGGCTGCTTTTATGGCTGTTTCCACTGATTCGACCCCGCCATTTTTCGGCAGAACCTTATTGCCATGATTTCCGAACCTTGGCGCGATCTGGGGTGCAAATTCTGCCATCCTTTTAACAAACAAACCCAGCGGATCTGTGTAGACTACATTTGAAATGACCGATCCGTAGTTCCCCTGTAAAGCGTTCATCATTGCCGCGACAATATCAGGGTGATGGTGACCGGGATTGGCTGCCGAATATGCCGCAAGACAATCCAGATACTTCTTACCGCGTATATCCGTTAACCAGCAGCCTTCAGCCTGACGAATGACCACATTA
Source organism: Deltaproteobacteria bacterium (assembly GCA_030593645.1). GTDB lineage: Bacteria > Desulfobacterota > Desulfobacteria > Desulfobacterales > JAUVGT01 > JAUVGT01. The sequence continues at coordinate 7,673 of JAUVGT010000040.1, read as the reverse complement.
ATTCTTTCATAGTGGTGAGCGCCATATTCTTCCTCAAATGAAATAATATCCTGATCGCCAGTTTCAGAACAACCAAATGTGAGTAATTTTGAATTATAGTCCAGCATATCTTGCCCCTGTTTGTTGATGAGATGATGATATTATTAAATGCCGTCTCGTTAGTAACCCCTATAGTAGTTACTATGCCACATGTCAGTATCTCTGTCAAGATAATTGATCGGATTTTTTGTGAATCCGCAGGATTAAAAGTCGGAATTCGGCGTCGGAATCGATATCGCAATCGAGTTTTTGATCTTATCGGAAGGGAATGAATTATTCAGCCCTTAAAGCAGGTTATCCGGATCGGATAATTCTTTGGGTGTGTTAAATGGATCAAGCTTTTCAAGGTCTGAACCAAAGATTTCTTCAAGCGGTTTTCCGACTTCAACCATGATCCGTTCAAGGTAGATTTCGTGGTTCACCAGATCGACCGCGTTGGTTACCAGACCGAGGTTAAGAGTAAAAACCCCTTCGACATTATCGTTCTCAAAAATAGAACCGGTAATACATCGCTCCCGGTCAGAAACCAGGACAAACTGTCTGCCCATAACCGGAACTGCATTCCGTTTGGTACGGGCATGCAGGATGGCCCCGGAACACTTTTCACGAAATTTATCAATACCAGGATGCGTGCTGTACAGGACGAGGGCAATTTTGACATTTCTATCAACGGCTTTTAAAAACTCCGGAAGCAGGGCATCGAATTCCTCCGGCCAAATGGCTATATGCAGTGTATTTTTTGCTTCACGGGTCAGTTTTTTACCGCGTATGACAAGATCCTGCCGGGATGTAATCCGCCAGAGCACCTCGACAACCTGCGGGTTGCGCTGCCAGCTATCCAGTGCTTTCCTGGCCTGGCTGACTGCTGAATTCAGACCGTCTTCGATACCGTTCAAAAGCTCCCTGGGATCAGTGGGCGCGTAAAGCCGGGCTTCTTTGTCCTGACTCTCAACATGCACAGCGGCTCCGCGTGCCACCAGCCGCCCCAGGCATTCATAAACCTTGGCTCTGGGAATACCGCTCTGCTGGGCAACCTGGTATCCATTTGCGGGTGATTTTATCAGAAGCGCGCAGTAAGCGCGGGCTTCGTTACTCCCAAACCCGATATTCATCAGAGCTTCACCAGCCTCATGCATGGGGTTTTTTGAAGGGATGACCATTACCAGCTCCTTTAATACCTATAAATGATTACAGAGCCTTCAATCAGGTTCAAGTTCAAGATGGAGGAAAAAATTTAAACACCCCCATTACGATCTGCCAGACCTACTGGGCAGGCAGGAATATATCACATATTTCGGGGATTAAAATTTTTTCTCCAACACCGAAATTGGACCTGAAGGGAGGTTGTAAAATCATTTATATCGTTATCACAATGTATATATTTAGGCAATATTTGATAATTTCTTATAGTAAAAGGAAACCTATCATAATATCACCTTCACCTGGTCTCTTCTCAAGAGCCCCCTTTCCCATCAAGGAAGAGGAGCTAACCCATGAACGGGTAGCACACATACTTCCCTCCTCATCAAGAGGAGGGTCAGGGGAGGGAAGGTGTTTCCTTATAACTGTCTCCGGAATTTGGCACCTCAAGACCTGTCCCCTCCATCGGTGTCTGGGGTACTGTCTGATCCCATTCCGGATATTCTTGTGCTGTTTTTGCCTGATAATCATAGTCAATGGGTAATGTTTTGGCTCCCCCGGCTATATCCATTCTTTTACCGCAAGCCGGGTCTCCGGATGAAAATGGATTCTTATAACTAAACAATGTGGCCTGCCACCCCCAGTTTACACGCTTCAAAGGGACCCATGCGTTTCCTTCGTCCATACTGCCGGGTCGAAACATCAGGTAGGTTATAAATTCCTGGTCCCAGTGTATTGAGGCTGTTGTTCGTTTAATCGGGGCGCCGGGTGTATCAATCATTTCTTTGACCACTCGCTGACTCCCGGAATTCACGCCATTGTATGGATAAGTTGAATCCAGCATATAATCATGAACATCTTTATACCAGCTGAAGTTACCCTTACTGTAGTTCGCCCTCAGGCTCCAATTGTTACCCCGAACCAACTGCACATACTGGAGTGAAAAGGGTTTGTTCTTTTTTACCGATACGGTGCTCCTCAACTGCATGGATGGTGAGTCCGGAACGATTTCACATCCATCTGCCCCTTTAGAGGGTGCCAGGTTCCTCCCCGGATTATAATCAACCGTAGTTTCAGGAAAGATAAGTTTAAACTCTGTTTTCCCGGTTAAACCTTTAACAGTATATTTCACTTTCGCTGTTTTGACCTCTTTCCACCAGAAAAATTCAATCTCTTTTTTAGTGAATTCCGTTACCTCGATTTCATCTGTTCCCCCTTCACGGGCTATCCAATCCTTGAGAATTTTATCCTTCCCGGTAATTTCCCATTGTCCTTTTGGAGGCTCACCCGTCTCACCAGGCATCACAACCACCGCTTTTAAAGTCAATTTTTCACCCGGAAAAATCTCCTGTTCTTCCTCGTTCGGTGTCCCGTCGGTAATATCATGCCAGTCATTATCCTTTAGCCGGTATATCAATACGTGAGGCTCGATCTTCTCGATCTTCCAGGACAGGGAATAGGTAACATTACCGTCAGATGCTTTTTCAGGAACAAATGGTTTATTATTAATTGATTTGGGCAGTTCATTTATTTTTGCACCCATCCACGGTGAAGAACTGGCAGAAATTACCTTGACTGCCCATGTTTTTTTTCCCTCCATTTTGCCATTTTTTTCAATCTTTCCGGTAATATTGGTCGTTATTTTCATCCTTGTGGTCGAAGGCCGATTTGTGCAACTGCTTTGGTCAAGTTTTTGTCCGTTTACCTCTATCTCCTCGCAAGGAATCACAAAAAGGTAATGGTCTACCAGCATCCCTTCAACCATTGATGAGGCCATATCGCCCAGACCGGTATCCTTAAACATACTGGCAAAATGGTTCATAATCAAGTTTCCAGGTCCGGGAACTGGCTTACACATTGTGTTCCCTGAACCCTCGTATTTTTCAATGACAGAATTTGGGCAGTCATCCGGCGGGTCTTTGACTGTAATGGTTCCCTTGTATGAGTAATGTGCCATCATGTTCTGACTTTTATAATTGACCATCACGGCAGGGAGGCCCTGATCCATGCTGCTCATCTCTTTATTCAGCTTCAAACGCCCTTTGGCCCGTAAACTCATTGAACCCTGGCTCTTGTTATTTTCATCATCAATATCCCATTTGATGTTCAAATTAACTGTGGCTTTCAGGAATTCCTTGACCTTCTCTTCTTTTTTCTTTTTTCCATCCGCGTTCTGTATGTTTAGAATGAAAAAAAGGCCCAAAACCATTAACGTAAAAACAGCACATACACTTATGAATCGTCTGGTTGACAGATATTTTTTAACCATGTTTCACCTTTGTATTAATTTTCAAATAATATTTTAGCTGAAATTTTTGAGCATCTATTCAATTACTTACGGTGCAAGCAGAAAAAGATATGGAATATCGGAAATCAAGGTCGGTATCGGTATCGAAAAAAATGAATTAAATATTGACAGTCTCGTAAAAAGTCCGAATTAGACGGTTTCGTAAAAAGTTCAAATTCAAGGCATGCAAATTTTGTAATAATGAAGCGTACTTATCGTACGTTGAATTATTGCAAAATGCAGCATAACGCAGAAGTTGGACTTTTTACGAGACCGTCAAATATTGTTTTTCACATGAACCCATAATATCGATTTTCGCAGGGCGAGCCCTCACCCTATTCGTGGTTGTTCAGGTACCCACAAAGGATGACCGTCAGGCTAAGGAATATTTAAACATGTGTATCTCGCAAAGAAAAACGGTTTTTTGGTCACACGCAAAGCATGCTTTGCGCATAGCAACCCTCTGCGTCTTTGCGCCTTTGCGAGAGATTTTTTTATTCTTGAACGATTCCGATACAGACCCCAAAGCCTAATGGCCTAAACCTGACTATCCTGAGCAAATTGAGTTCGCTCTTGTTAATAAGGTTATATTTCAAGAAATCCTGTTTGTCAATTTGCTAAAAATAACCACATTAATAAAAATTGTAGTGGGCTTGTACCTGCTCTACTATTTTTCAATAAGGATCTTCTCCAATCGGTACCTCATTATTTCTTTCTAAACTTTGATTATCTCTAAATCATATAGAAGCGGATCTGTATATTAATTATTGTCGTAAGGCTTGTGAGAAATCCGGGCAAGCCCGGGTTTCTCACAAGCTTCGTCACGAGAGCACATAGCTTGTGTTAAATCAAGGGTTTGGCGCAGTGAACCGGGTGAAAACGTGTCGGGACACGTTGAAATCGGCGAATAAGCCAAATCCTTGAGATGACATAAGATATGTGCTCGCAGTAGAAGGCTTGTGAGAAATCCGGGCTAACTCGGCACCACAAGACCTTTTTGAAATAAAGCGTTTTTAAGGAATTCCACATGCTCTTCTTCTGTCATTTCATCAAACGGTTTAAACTCACTAAAAGTACCCCTGGCAGCATCCGGTGATTCATCCTCCCAATAGGGCCCTGCAACCCCTGCCATCCACCCGATCTTTGAAGCCCAGTCAGGCGATTTACTTCGAAATTTATATAAAAAGCAGGTTCCGTTTTTCGTCACTTCTTTAACAGGAAACTTTTGTACCAGCTCAATTTCAGAAGGAGTGTTACTTAATTCATTGGGGTGCATTAACCAGCGAACCAGATCCGATTCCGCTACCATTTCCAGTATTCGATATTCCACTGGAAAAAGATCTTCCTTTCCCAGTTCTTTCAACCTGAAAAAAAGATGATTTCGTGTTGCCGAATCCTCGGCAAAACCCATTATCACATCCCGAACATCAGAACTATTCCCTTCCACCGCTTTGAGTGCCGGCTCAATCCGTTCATCAAGTTTGCGGTCCCGTTTCCCGGAAGCCCGAATCGCATTCAGCCAGAGTAAAAAAAACAGGAGCACTATAAAAGCAACAATACCGGCAACTATCCATATGAATGTTATCATATCTCACTCCTCCATCTCATTCGATGCAATCATCAACCTGGCATACTGTTTTAGATTATCGGAAGGACCTTGAGGGCCAGGATTCTTACCTAAAGAAATGATGTTTCTTATAATTTGTATCGGTGTCATGATCAGTCCAAACGGAAAGCCCCACCAGCCTAATAACAGGGAACCGAGCAAATCAACAGCTTGCTGTTTGGACGCACATCTTTTGCAAACCAGATTTTCATTTGTTTTCCAGCTGGTAAATACAATCACAGAATATATGCTAAACGAGTGATGGATTTCCACAGGACCGGGACCCTCGCATTTTGGACAATTACTATCATGGATTTTCTTTGCGACCTGCTCAACCACTTCATCCGGAATCGTATCGGCCATCCTATTGAATTCATCCGCCTCATAACATTTTTTGTTACAATATCTCTTTTTTCCATCTTTCACTCCGCCAAAAATCAAAGTCGTTCCGCAAGTCGCGCAGATTGCCATTTTGAATTCCTTTTAAGTGAACAGTATTTAAACATTAGTATCTCGCGAAGGCGCATCCGTCAGCACAGGACAGCCGTGACAAGAAGCACGCAAAGAAAACCGATTTATTTCATGTCACACGCAAAGCATGCTTTGCGTATGACAGCCCCCCTGCGTCTTTGCGCCTTTGCGAGAGTTTTTTTATTATTTATCATTTTGCTTCGCTGCATCCACTTCCAGTCCCAGCGCCCCGGCTCGTTTCACCCAAAGCTGCCGTGCCATATTCTGCATGTCTTCGATCCTGTCCATTTCATCTACAATTTCCATCCCCAGCAATGTCTCCACCACATCTTCAAGTGAGACAATACCTTTGGTGCCGCCGTATGCATCGGCAACCAGTGCGATGTGCTGACGATGGTCAAGGAGGAACTCCAGCAGGTCGGATAAAGGCATCTCAGCCTTAACAGTCATAATGTCACGTTTCAAAGACTCAAGCGTGATTTCTCCTCGATTCTGTGCACTAGCCAGCAGCAGATCATCCCTCAGGATAAATCCGGTAATATCATCATTGTCCGTCCGATAAAGCGGCAGGCGGGAAAACGGTGAGGTGGTGCTGGTACTCAGCGCATCCGCAACCGTTATATCCTGCTGAAACGCTACAATTACTGTACGGGGTGTCATGATATCTTCGGCTTTCAATACCTTCAATCGAAACAGGTTACGAATGATCCGGGACTCATCTTCGTCGATGTGTCCGGCCTGTTCCCCGATACGTGCCATCGCGATAAACTCATCGCGACTGAAAACATGCACATCTTTTTGGCCCGCGATCAAACGGGTCAAGGCTTCTGAAACCTTGATTAAAGGATAAAGGGTCAAAATAAGACCACGCACAAAAACGGCCGTTGCCCAGGTTAGTTTTCGCCAAAAAATTGCCCCTATGGTTTTGGGTATGATTTCGGAAAGAAACAGGATCATTAATGTCATAACTGCTGAAAACAGACCGAACCAGGCGCTGCCGAATACCACCGTGGCCTTGGCCCCGGAACCGATTGCCCCCACAGTATGCGCGATTGTATTCAGGGTTAGTATGGCTGCCAGTGACTGGTCCACATTATCCTGCTTTAACCGCTTCAATAAAGCCGCAAATTTTGGCTTTTCCTCGCGCAGTCTCTCGATATATGAAGGTGTAATGCTTAATAGAACCGCTTCAGCCACGGAACAGAAAAAAGAGAAAACCAGTGCCATTAACATATATACCGCAAGCAGCAGAACATCCATGTTCGTGTATTCAGCACCAGATGTTTTTGGATTAACCATTCCAACAGCGAATGCCGCACCGGCTGTAATCAACAGCAGGATTAAAACAATTGGAATATGGGACCGATATTGTTGCCATTTGATCATATGAATTGAAATGTCTCCTATATACAAATAATAGTTCACCACACTGAATGTCTTAGTTATCAGATCGCAGGGTGTGTTTTACGCACCAAATTAATCATATTAATGATCCATATACAAATTAATTTCTTAAGCGAACAGTTGATCCCTTTAGTCAGTTGTGGTGCATGGAATGCGCCCTACCATTTTATGAGATCTCAGAATTTCTATTAATTTTATAATTAAGATAAAATACTCCGAACATTAAAAGTAATAAGCCGCTGATTCTTTTAAAAGGATTGTGATCGATGTTAAAGTATTCATGTATCCTATCACGAGCTAAGAAACACCATATTGTTGAAAAAGTAGATGTGAATAATGAAAAGAAACTCGAAGGACTCAAAGTAATTAAGTCTTTCATATTCGGTAGAGTTATCCGAAAAAGGCCTATTAATACAAACAGAAACAAAATACCAATTATATAGGCAATGGCAATGATTAACGTAGTAAGTCTCTTTGAAACCTGAGCATTTGTTTTATAGTCGTTTAAAATTTTTGTTTGTCTTTTTATAAAATAGGCCGGATAGACACCCAGCGTTATGATAGAAAGGCCTATTAAAGACAATGTGGATTTATATTTCAAATTTTCCATAAAAAATTCTCTCTTTCTATAAGTAGATTTAAAACCCCAAGAAGAACTACCGCAGCTTATTTTTACGAGAAACCATCTCTATGCATAACATATACATTTGAATTATCAATGATATT
>JAUVGT010000130.1 GCA_030593645.1 Deltaproteobacteria bacterium | reverse complement strand
AGGTATATGTTCTGTCGGAGTTAATGTTAAACTTGCGGGAATAATACCCACACCGGGAATTGCGCGCCTGGTGGTTAGTGAAAAATTAAGCGCTGGAATCGTTATTTCCGCATCGCACAATCCATATCATGACAATGGTATTAAAGTATTTAATCACGAGGGTTTTAAACTTTCTGAAAACAGGGAAGCTGAAATTGAAAATATTGCACTGAGTGATAATCCGGCCTCATACTATAAGGATATTCAGGACACAGGTGTTGTTTCCACCATTAAAGATAGTGATCTTCAATATATCCGGTTTTTAAAACAGGCTGTTCCAAACAATAAGCCGTTTAAACAAATAAAAATCGTTATCGATTGCTCAAACGGTTCGACTTACAGGATTGCTCCATTACTTTTCACAGAGCTTGGAGCCGGTGTTGAGTCTCTATTTATTCATCCGGATGGGAAAAATATTAATGAACAATGCGGATCCCAACATCCTGAAATTCTGGCAGGCAAAGTGCTGGAAAACAATGCGGATATCGGGTTGGCTTTTGATGGCGATGGAGACAGGCTGATCGCTGTGGATGAAAACGGCAGCGTTCTCACCGGGGATCAGATTCTTGCTGTTTGCGCCCATTCATTAAAACAATGCAATAAATTGAGAAACAACGTGGTTGTCAGTACCATTATGAGTAATATGGGGCTAAAATTAGCTTTAAATAAGCTCGGCATTGATCATATCACCACCGATGTCGGAGACCGTTTTGTCATGGAACAGATGATCAATTCCGGGGCTGTTCTTGGTGGAGAAGATTCCGGTCACACCATATTCCTGGATCATCACACTACCGGTGACGGCATGCTGACTGCTTTAAAACTGATAGAATCAATGATTGCCGCATCAAAACCGCTCTCCGAATTATCACAGATTATAACAGTGTTGCCCCAGGTTTTGATCAATGTCGATGTCAAAGAAAAGCCAAAGCTTGAAACTGTTTCAGGTTTAATGGATGAAATTGAATCGGTAGAAAAAGCGTTAAAAGGGAAGGGAAGGGTGCTTGTCCGATATTCAGGAACTCAGCCCCAATGCCGGGTGATGGTGGAAGGACCCACTGAAAGTGAAACAAAAGAATATTGCGGGCAATTAGCTGAATTCATTAAAAGCAAACTTGGTTAACTGTGACGGTCTTGTAAAAAGTCCAACTTCTGCGTTGTGCTGCATTTCGCAATCATTCAACTCCCCTGTTAAATAAAAAGACAGATTTAACATGGCGGGTCCGATAAGTACGCTTCATGATTACGAAATTTGCACGCCTTGAATTTGAACTCTTTACGAAACCGTCTAATTCGGACTTTTTACGAGACCATCAATTTTGACGAAAAATATATAACATCTGCGTTGTCAGAAAATGATAGTAAAAATAAAGGTTAAGAATGACCCATCAAGCTAATGAGGATTCATTACAGTTACTGTTTGAAATATGTGCATGCCCTGTGTGTAAGTCAGAATTAACGCATGATAGAAATGAACTGATATGCAAAGAATGTCATACAGCCTATGAAATAAAAAATAATATTCCAATTCTGGTTCAAAACAGTGAAAAGCATCTTGTTTTTGAGGATAACATAGAACTGGGAAAAAAAGAGGCCGCCTGGAATAAAAACAAGTTTCTTAGAAATGTATATCATTCATGGTATAAAAAAATAACGCGGTATTTAAATGAAGATGGAATTTCCATTGAACTCAGCGGAGGAAACGGTAATTTTAAGCGATATAATAATCGATGTATTGCCTCTGATATAAGATATTCAAAATATGTTGATTTTATAGCAAACGCTATTAAAATTCCTTTATTGGATAAATCTGTGGATAATATTGTGGTTGTCGATGGACTTCATCATTATAATGATATCTGGAAGTTTTTTAAAGAAGTATCAAGGGTGCTGAAAAAGAATGGCAGATTGATACTAATCGATCCGTATCTATCTGTATTGTCAAATATCATTAGAAAAAAATTCCATCATGAAGATGTGGACTGGAACAGTTATTCAACTACAGAAAAAGCGTCGGATGCGAATTTGGCCATTCCTACAAAGCTGTTTTTTAAGGATCGATCTCTTTTTAAAAGTAAGAACCCCGAACTTAAAGTGCTACATATCAATGCATTTGAAATACTGGGTTATCCTCTAAGTGGTGGATTTAATCGAAAAAATTTAGCGCCTGCCTTTATGTATAACATAATCAGGGCATTAGAACTTTTCCTCTTGCCACTAAGGAAGTTATTGGCATTTAAGATGATTGTGGTTATAGAAAAAAACTAGAAGTGGATTCAAAACCTCCTCTCAGGTCAAATTTCGGTGTTGGAGTGAACATTTCAATCCTCGATATTATATATTCCTGCGGTTGAAATATTCACTCCGCCTTGAACTTGAACCTGATTGAAGGTTTTGTAAAAAGCTTCTAAGGTTTTGAATCCACTTCCGAAATAATAAATAGATAAAAAGCGCTCAAAAAAGCGCTTTTTGTTTGTTTGGGATGTATTAAAACGATTAATCACCTCTCGACAATGAGAGCAATATTTGGAGAATATACCAGAACAATAAAGCAACAGATGAAAATAACGATAAAGAAGCGGCAACATATTGATCCGGATGATAATGCCGGATAATATTCGAGGTGCTGTATAGTATTGAGGCAGAGGCAAATACAACCATGATAAATGAGAAAAATAACCCCAGGCTAAATCCAAAAATAATGCTGACTACGATAGTACCCAATGCGACAAATCCACCGATTTTTAGAATGCCACCTAAAAATGAAAAATCCTTCTTCGTTGTAAATGCTGTAAATGTTAAACCAAGAAATAGTAATCCGGTATATATACCAGCCATGGGAATGACATTAGGCGCATAAAGTTTTGCGATGAATAGCAATGGGATAAAAATGATTGATTCGGCAAAAACAAATAAACCCAATCCCATATATTGCATATTTTTTGAATTTGATGATCTTGCCCAACTATCCGCAAGCCATGAAATTCCCATAAACGCACCCAATACAATGAGCCAGCTGTAACCGCCAACCATAATACGGGTCATAAAATTTGCAACAGGTGAATTTAACCATATATATTCCAATACAATAAACGCAAGAATAGAAAACCCAAGATGCAGATAGGTTTTCTTTAAAAATTCTATTCGAATATTTAATGCTGTTTCAGATACCGTTCTTGCAACATTATAATTCATTTTGATTTCTCCTTTGTCATTAATCGATTATTATTAATGGAAATATAATTCTTAATTATCAACTTTTCAAGAAATTATATTGTATATGTCCGTTATATGTTTTATTTATTTTATACAGATATTTTGCTCAATTGATAAAAAATTAAAAATAGCAATATTTATGAAACCTGATCAAATTTACGATGAATTGAAAAATCTTGCCGAAAAACTGGATATGACCGTATCTGAACAAAATTTCAGTGTGACAGGTATAAAGGTGAATAGTGGTCTGTGTAAAGTTAAAGGAAAATCAATATATTATATTGATAAACATAAATCGTTGCATAAAAAAAATCAAATGCTTGCAGAATGTCTCAGTGAATTTTCATATGAAGATATATATATAATGCCTGCGATACGCGAGTATCTGGATAAAATTAAAAAGAAATATGAGAAAAATAAAAATATGGAATAATGGCATGTTGGAAACATTGTAAAATGCAATCCTTAAGTATTTAAGAATTATCGTTATGCAGGGAAGATTGGAACAATATAGAAACATTATTGTGGAATTATATTATGTAAATCTTTTACAGAGTAAAAGTTTACATAATATATCTTATCAGACGTTAATAATTAGATAATCATTAGACCAACATTCAGCCAGTATCGGCAAATCACAGCCTCATTTATACAACGAAGAGAATATGCAGGACAAAACCCCCCACATTTATACTGTATCGGATCTGAATTCAGAAATTAAATCACTGCTTGAAAACAATTTTCCTTTTCTTTGGATAACCGGTGAAATTTCAAATTTTCGAATACCGGCCTCAGGTCATTATTATTTCACATTAAAAGACAACGAATCTCAAATCAGTTCCGTGATGTTCCGAGGCCAAAACAGAAAATTAAAGTTTGAACTTGAAGACGGTTTAAAAATTACTGGTATGGGCAGAATTAGTTTATTCGAACCCAGGGGCACATACCAAATCATTCTTGAATATGTGGAACCTGAAGGTGTCGGTGCGCTGCAGATTGCTTTTGAACAGTTAAAAGAAAAACTTCAGACGGAAGGTCTTTTTGATGAAAAACACAAAAAACCCCTGCCCTTCTTGCCTCAAAAAATTGCGCTGATCACGTCACCAACCGGTGCAGTTGTGCATGATATGATTGAAATCACAAACAGACGTTATCCCGGAATACAGCTTGTTATTATTCCAACAATCGTTCAGGGTAAAAATGCTGTAAATGAAATAATTTCAGGTATTAATCTGTTAAATCAGCACAGCAGTATTGATCTGGCAATTTTAGCCAGGGGCGGTGGATCACTCGAGGATTTACAGGCTTTTAACTCGGAAAAAGTTTCGAGAGCTGTATTCAATTCAGGTATTCCAATCATTTCCGCGGTGGGTCATGAAACCGATTTTACTATTGTGGATTTTGTATCTGATCTCAGGGCCCCCACTCCTTCTGCTGCTGCTGAACTTGCTGTACCGAATAAACTGGACTTGATTAAAATAATTGATGAAAAACAAAAGTTATTGAAAAACTCCATGAATCGGATGTTTAAAAATCTTATTCTCAGATTGAACGAAATACAGAAACGTTTAATCGATCCAAAACGAAAAATTATTGATCTTAGACTAAAAACGGACGACTACACCACACGCCTGTATCATCGCATTAACCATTATGTCCAGCATGAAAAGGAAAAACTATCATGGCGGATAGATAACCTATATTCAAACAATCCTATACTTTATATAAACTTTCTTAATGATAAGCTTGATACTACAAAGGCACACTTTTATAATAATATAAGTATATATTTTAACAACTGCCAATCTGCACTTCGGGAGATGTCAATTAAACTCGATACGTTAAATCCTGCCGCGATTCTATCGAGAGGCTACAGTATCACAAGGAGCATTCCTGAACATGCAGTGGTCCGTGATTCAGAGGAAGTCACAAACCAACAGGATGTTGAGGTTCTGCTTGCAAAAGGTAAATTGAAATGTAAAATCACGGAGGTTATAAAAAATGCCCAAAATGACTTTTGAGCAATCCATGAAAAAACTCGAGCAGATCGTACAGGAACTCGAATCTGGAGACTTGCCGCTTGAAAAGGCAATGTCCAAATTTGAAGAAGGAATTCAGCTTTCGAAATTCTGTACAGAGAAACTGGATCAAACAGAAAAGAAAGTAACATTATTAATGCAGGATAATGATGGTAAAATTGAAGAGAAACGGGCTTAAATAATGTTTGACCTGATCCCCTATCTGGAAAAAAAACAGAAACTGGTTAATGATTCACTCAGACAAATCATTAATCACACAATAAGTCACGAAAGGCTCGTTTCCGCCGTTAATTATTCACTTATGGCGGGCGGAAAAAGACTTAGACCGATATTATGCCTGGCAGCATGCGAAGCTGTCAGCGGGACATATGATCAAGCCATATCAGCTGCCTGCGCTCTTGAGATGATACACACCTATTCGTTAATTCATGATGATCTTCCTGCAATGGATGATGATAAACTGAGAAGGGGAAAACAGACGTGCCATATTAAATATGATGACGCGACTGCAATTTTAGCCGGTGATGCCCTGCTCACCTATGCGTTTCAAATCCTCAGCTCGAATAAACCCAAGACTTATGAGCAGGCGGCAAACTGGATTACGGTAATCAATAATGTATCAACCGCTGCCGGGATTGGAGGAATGGTTGAAGGGCAGATCCGGGATGTAACATCAGAAGGTACTCAACTGACCCTGGATCAACTCGAAAAAATACATCTGCTTAAGACCGGAGCATTAATAAAATCTGCGATCACTTCAGGGGCCATACTTGGTTATGGAACTTCTATTATGATTGAACAGCTTGAAATATATGCTGAAAATATTGGCCTGGCGTTTCAAATTACCGATGATATCCTTAATGTTGAAGGAGATCCCAGGGTTTTGGGGAAGGAAACAGGGACAGATCAAAACAGGGGAAAAAACACGTACCCTGCCCTTCTGGGTATTTCCAAATCCAGAGAGCTGATCAAAGGGAAAATCAATAATGCCTTGCAAGCCCTTGATAATTTTGATAATAAATCTGATCCGCTTCGGGCAATTGCCCAATACATTATAGTAAGAAAAAAATAATTGAAAGATGGAGTACATGACCATTGAGTTTACTTGAAAAAATTGATTCACCGGCAGATCTAAAGCGTATTCCAAAAGCATCTCTTTCACGCCTTGCAAAAGAAATACGTCAGACCATTGTTGAAGTTGTATCGCGATCAGGGGGGCATCTCGCTTCAAGCCTGGGAACCGTTGAACTCGCAATTGCGGTACATTATGTTTTCAATTCACCAGAGGATAAAATTATCTGGGATGTGGGTCATCAGGCATACACCCATAAGCTGCTTACCGGTCGTCGAAAACAATTTCATACCCTGCGAAAAAGTAATGGAATTTCAGGTTTTACTCGTATGAGTGAAAGCCCCCATGACGCGTTTTCGACCGGACACAGCAGCACATCCATATCGGCAGGCCTGGGGATGGCCTGCGCGAAACATCTAAAAAACGAATCATCAAAAGTGGTCTCAATAATCGGTGATGGTTCAATGACTGCAGGTTTGGCATTTGAGGGCTTGAATCTGGCCGGCTCCCAGAAAGATAAAAACTTGATTGTTATCCTGAATGATAATGAAATGTCTATTTCTCACAACGTAGGCGCCTTGTCTTCATTATTAAGCCGCACCTTTTCAAGAAAAAAACTCCAGGAATTAAGAAAAGAATTTGGTGTTTTCCTGAAATCATTACCAAAAATCGGGGATGATATATATCAGTTCGCCAAACGCACCGAAGAATCGTTTAAGGCCTTTGTCACACCCGGGATGCTCTTCGAAGCATTCGATTTTGAATATTTTGGTCCGATAAACGGCCACAATCTCGATCATTTGATAAATATATTAAATAATATTAAATATTTAAAAGATCCAGTCCTGCTTCATGTCATCACAAAAAAGGGGAAAGGCTATGCTCCAGCTGAAAATAATCCGATCTATTTTCACGGGTGCGGCAGTTTTGATATAAAAACCGGCAACTGTATTAACAATAAGTCACCAACCTCCACATACACACAGGTATTTGGAAATACTTTGATTGAACTGGCTGAAGCGGATAAGAAAATTGTTGCGGTCACCGCTGCAATGCCTGATGGTGCAGGACTTATGGAATTTTCAGAATCATATCCGGATCGATTTTTTGATGCCGGGATTGCGGAACAGCATAGTGTCACATTTGCGGCCGGACTTTCAGTAGAAGGATTTAAGCCGGTGGTCGCAATATATTCAACCTTTTTGCAGCGTGCGTATGATCAGATATTGCACGATGTATGTCTTGAAGCTCATCATGTTGTTTTTGCCATAGACCGCGGGGGGATCGTGGGAGATGACGGCCCAACTCACCATGGCCTTTTTGATCTCTCATATCTCAGATCATTACCGAATATGGTTGTCATGGCCCCAAAAGATGAAAATGAATTAAGGAGAATGTTAAAAACAGCCATAGATTATGACGGACCGGTTTCAATCAGATATCCCAGGGGGAATGGAGTCGGTGTCCCTTCGGATACAAGCATCGTAAGCCTGCCGGTTGGAAAAGGCGAAATACTTAAAAAAGGTAATGATATCGTTATATTCGCAATCGGAAGAACCGTTCAGGATGCCCTTGAAGCTTACGATATATTAGAAAAGCAGGAGATTCATGCCACCATTGTAAACTGCCGCTTTATCAAACCCCTTGATATGGATCTCATTATAAAACTTGTCAAAAAGATACCGCGAATGATTACCATCGAGGAAAATATACTCCAGGGAGGATTTGGGAGCGCCATATTGGAAAGCCTGAATGATCATGGGATAACAGGATATCAAATGGAACGTATCGGTATTCCTGATATTTTTGTTGAGCATGGAACCCAGGATGAGTTAAGAGAGAAATATGGAATCAATGCGACAGCTATTGTTAAAACAGCAAAAAAAATGGTAACCCATCAATTATGATGGTCATATTTACTGATGTCCATGACAAAACAAAGACTCGATCTTGTATTGCTCGATAAAGGTATCGCCGAATCCCGGCAGAAAGCCAGGGCATTGATTATGGCCGGTCGAATACTGGTCAATAATGTTCCGGTGGAAAAACCGGGAACAAAAGTTTTAATTGACGATGATATAATATTAAAAGGTAAAAATAGTCCCTTTGTAAGCCGTGGCGGTATTAAACTTGAAGCCGCATTGAAATCCTATGACATGGATGTATCCGGTATGACGTGTCTTGATGTCGGTGCTTCAACCGGCGGATTTACAGACTGCTTACTCAAACATGGTGCGGCTTATGTATATACTGTTGATGTCGGATATGGGCAGCTTGCATGGAAACTCAGGCAGGATAAACGGGTTGCTGTCATTGAAAGAATGAACATACGTCATATAAAACATGAAACGATTGGTATGCCTGTTGATCTTATTACCATTGATACGTCCTTCATATCACTAAAAATTGTGGTGCCCGCTGTTTTCAAATTCATGAAAAAAAGTTCAAAAATTATTGCATTAATTAAACCGCAATTTGAAGTGGGTAAAGGTAAAGTCGGGAAAGGAGGTGTTGTGAAAGACACTTTACAACATTCTGAAGTGATCAAAAATTTGATTTTGTTTTTCGATAAAACCGGCCTTTTGCCTCACCCGGTAATATCTTCACCCATTCAGGGTCCAAAAGGGAATAAAGAGTTTTTAATATTGCTTGAAAATAATGGAGTAAATCAAGAATATTGAAAAGTTAGACTTGATTTTTTAACTATTACAATATACAGATTATTGTTCGAATCATCAAACTAAAATTTGAAATATCAATGAGGAAGGAGCTCAAATCAAATGAGTGAAAAGGTTGAAAAATTAAGGAATATTGCACTTGCGGCCCATCAGGGAGCAGGAAAAACATCACTTGCCGAAGCCATGTTATTCAAAACCGGAGTTTCAAAACGACTTGGACGGGTTGAAGACGGCAATACGATAATGGATTTTGAACCTGAAGAACTCAAACGTAAATCGAGCATCAGTACCGGATTCCATCAGATAGACTGGAAAAAACATAATATCAATATCTTAGACACACCCGGAGATCAGAATTTTTTCACAGATACAAAAATCTGCATGCAGGCGGCAGATAGCGCAGTGGTCGTATTGGACGCTGTGGACGGTGTTAAGGTACAAACCGAACAGGCATGGGATTTTGCAGAACAATACAATATTCCGTGTGCCATCTATATAAACAAGCTGGATCGTGAGCGATCTGACTTTTTCCGCACCTTAAAAGATGCAGCGGATTGCTTTCAGCCAAAACCGATTATTGTACAGCTTCCAATAGGCACTGAGGACGATTTTAGAGGAATTGTGGATCTGATCCACATGAAAGCCTATACCTATGATGCGGATGGAAAAACAGCAGAGGGTGACATTCCAGCTGAAATGAAGGAGGAGGTGGAAATCGAACGTGAAGCTTTTATTGAAAATGTGGCCGAAGCGGATGATGAGCTGATTGAACGATACCTTGAAGGAGAAACCCTGACTGATGATGATATTAAAACAGCTTTGAAAAAAGGAACATTATCAAGAACGTTTGTGCCTGTTCTCTGTGGTTCCGCAACAAAAAATATTGGAACTGATCTTCTTCTGGACTTTATCAATTCAACCATGCCTTCTCCTGCTGATCGGGGTTCTATTCCCGGAATTGATCCTTCCAATAGCAATGAAATTGAAAGATCACCTGTAACAGATGCGCCTTTCTCCGCATTTGTAATTAAAACCGTGGCTGATCCTTATGCCGGCCGATTATCCATATTCAGGGTAGTTTCAGGAACACTCGGGGGTGACGGTAATTTCTATAATGTAAATAAAGAAGCAAAGGAGAGGTTTAATCAGCTGCTTCAGATCGCCGGTAAGGAACAAAAACCCATTAACGAGGCCGTGCCGGGAGATATTGTCGCTGTTGCAAAACTCAAGGAGACAACAACCGGTGACACCATATGCAGTGATACGGATAAAATACAATTCAAGTGCGCGAAACCACTCCCGAATCTGATATCCTTTGCACTCGAATCCAAAGCAAAAGGTGATGAAGATAAAATATATATATCCCTGACAAAACTTCTCGAAGAAGATACTTCTCTTATATTAAAGCGTAATTCCGAAACCAAGGAAATTCTCCTGTCAGGAGCCGGACAGATTCATATTGAGACGATTATTGAAAAACTCAAAAGAAAATTCAGTGTGGAAGTCCTCCTGAAGACACCAAAGGTTCCCTATAAAGAAACAATCAAAAAGAAAGTCAGGGTTCAGGGAAAACACAAAAAACAGTCCGGCGGTCACGGTCAATATGGTGATTGCTGGATACAAATGGAACCATTACCCAGGGGTAAAGGATTTGAGTTTGTTAATGCCATTGTTGGCGGAGCCATACCCAAAACATATATCCCTGCGGTTGAAAAAGGAGTCGTTGAAGCATCGCAAAAAGGTATACTGGCAGGGTTTCCCTGCGTTGATTTTAGGGTCACTCTTGATGACGGAACTTTTCACGCGGTTGATTCTTCTGAAATGGCTTTTAAAATTGCCGGATCTCTTGCTTATAAAAAAGCGGCTGAAGAAGCCAAAGCGGTTCTCCTGGAACCGGTAATGAAAGTGACCATCACAACACCTGATGACTATATGGGTGATATCATGGGTGATTTAAATGGACGACGCGGCAGGGTCCTGGGTATGGACAGTGCCGGGAAGAACCAGGTGATAAATGCTGAAGTCCCCATGTCTGAGTTTCTCACATATGCCCCGGATCTGAGGTCCATGACCGGCGGACGGGGAATTTATACCATGGAATTTTCACGTTATGATGAAGTCCCGGCCCAAATGACTGAAAAAATAATTGAAGAAATCAATAAAGAGAAATAATGATGGTTCCGTAAAGTCCGAATGTGACGGTTTCGCAAAGAGTTCAAATTCAAGGCGTGCAAATTTCGTAATCATGAAGCGTACTTATCGGACCCGCCCTGTTAAATCTGTCTTTTTATTTAACAGGGGAGTTGAATGATTGCGAAATGCAGCACAACGCAGAAGTTGGACTTTTTACGAGACCGTCA
>JAUVGT010000391.1 GCA_030593645.1 Deltaproteobacteria bacterium | reverse complement strand
AAAGTCCAACTTCTGCGTTGTGCTGCATTTCGCAATCATTCAACGTACTATAAGTACGCTTCATGATTACGAAATTTGCACGCCTTGAATTTGAACTTTTTACGAAACCGTCTATTTCGGACTTTTTACGAAACCATCAATGATAACTTCTTTGTATAGATTTTGTTATATAAGCATTTATAAACAGTATAATGGATTGGATATGCCTTTACCGTATTGGTTTGAAACTGCACTGCATAAGACGGTTGACTGTTTTTATAAATTCAAACCGGAGCCTTTTCCCGGGAAAGAAAAGATTGAAAACTGTAAAATTATATCTCACAGGGGGGAACATAATGACTGTGGTGTACTGGAAAATACACTTCAGGCTTTTGACATTGCTAAAAATACTCAGTCATGGGGAATTGAATTTGATGTGCGCTGGACCCGGGATCTTAAGCCGGTTGTGTTTCACGATGAAGATTTAGAACGATTGTACGGGAAGAGTATCAGGATCAGCGATATTGATTTAAACGAACTTATTTCTAATTATCCACTAATAGCTACTCTCGAAGAAGTCATTGAAAGATACGGCGGGAAACTTCATCTAATGGTAGAAATGAAAAAAGAGGTTTACCCGAACCCCGCTTTGCAAAAACATATTTTAAAAGATATCTTTTCTTCGCTGGAACCCCAAAAAGACTATCACTTTATATCGCTTTTTACGGAAATGTTCGACCTAATCGACTTTGTTCCTTTATCCACATTTATCCCCATATCCGAATTTAATATAAAACATTTGAGCAGACTCACAATCCATAATAACTATGGTGGGATTTTTGGTCATTATATTTTTCTAAATGATACATATGTTAGAAGGCATCATCGAATGGGGCAGATCACCGGAACAGGATACATCAATTCAAAAAAGTGTTTGTTCCGCGAACTCAACAGGGATATTGATCTGATTTTTACAAACCATGCTTTCAGGCTCCAATCGATTCGAAACGCCTGCCTGGTTGATAATATATAGAACCCTAATTCATATTCTGATCAAGTGTTCTGCGAATCGCAGCAGCTATTTCACTTTTTACTACCGGTTTCATCACGTATGCTCGAACTCCAATGGCTTTTGCTTTTTCATCATCTATGTTTTCACTGAATCCGGTAAACAGGATTATCGGGATTTCCGGTTTGATGTTCATCAGTTTTTTTGCCAGGATATCACCGGTCATATTCGGCATTGTCATATCTGTAATAACAAGATCAAATGATTCGGGTGATTGTCGAAATGTTTCCAGGGCATCGACACTGCTTGTATGGGCCGTTATTTTGTATCCAAGACGTTCGAGAGTTCTTTTGACCATGTGAACAATTTGTTCTTCGTCATCAACAAGCAAAATACTTTCCCTGCCGGTCGGGATATTTCCGGAAGGGATTGCATGAACCTCCCTGGCTGGATTTACAATAACAGGAAGATAGATGGTGAAGGTACTCCCCATGCCGGGTTCACTTTTAACCATGATATCACCGCCGTAGGTTTTGATAATTCCATGAATGACGGAAAGTCCCATTCCTGTGCCCTTACCGGGTTCTTTTGTTGTAAAATAGGGATCAAAAATCCGATCGATGATATCATGTCCAATGCCATGCCCGGTATCGGATACAGTAAGCCTGATATATCGACCGCTCTTTAAGAGTATACCGTTTGTGGTCGTGTCTGCTTCAAAAGGTACTTCTGTTAAATCGACTGTCAGTATTCCGCCGATATCCTGCATGGCATGATAGGCGTTGGTACACAGATTCATGATGATTTGATGGATCTGGGTCGGATCCCCTAAAATAACACCGCAGTCATCATTGATGTGATGACGGATTTCAATGCTAGCCGGTATGGAAGCGCGGAGCAGCTTTAAAGATTCTTTGATAATCGGCTGGATCTTCAGGGGTTTGCGTTCCTGCTCGCTCTGCCTGCTGAAAATAAGGATTTGCTTTACAAGGTCTCTTGCTCTTTTTGCGGCCTTAAAAATTTCAAGCATATTACTGTGTGTCCGGCTCCCCTCTGTTGCCGCATCAAGAGTCATTTCAGTGTAACCGATAATCGGAAAGAGAATGTTATTAAAATCATGCGCGATTCCACCTGCCAGGGTGCCGATGGCCTCCATCTTGTGTGCCTGACGCAGTTGTCTTTGAAGCCGGATTTTTTCTCTTTCAGCCTTTCTCAAAGATGTTATGTTCTTTACAAATGCCACAAGGCAGTCTTCATTGTGGTACCGGATTGATCTTGCAGAGAGGAGGGTATCGATAATTGATCCGTTCTTGATACGATATTGGAGTTCAAATCCGTTTACTTCACCTTTCTCCTTTAGAATTTTAATTATATTTTCCCGGTCAGTAAGATTAACAAACATATTCAGGTTCAATGGTGTACTGCCAATGACTTCGCTGCGGGAGTAGCCTGTTATTCGGCAGAAACCATCATTGACTTCACGATACAATCCGTCTGATGTTCTTGTAATTGTAATAGAGTCGGGCAGGTTGTGGAAGGTTTTACTGAATCGGGTTTCACTTTCTTTTAGGGCGTTATTTGTTTCAAGCAGCTGCATTTTATTTGAACCCGCAGCCCCAAGGAGAATTGTCAGGTCTGAAAGAAGTTTTAAAACCGATTTGATTTGACTTTTTGGTATCACAGGTACCTCAGAAACAGAATCAAGGTAAGAGGATTGATGAAAACCGAAATTACGAGCCTGTTGTCTAAAGAATTTCATATCAGGGTTATTTAGAAAGAAAGGGCCTGCAAACAGGTTAACCAGATGGTCCCCACAAATGATAACAGGCGCCACCGCGCCAACCAGTCCATTTTTACATTTGTAAACAGCGTGGTTTTTGTTTTTGATGAGATGATTCGCCAATGTGGTATTGCTTTCCACACACCTGACGCAGGTCTGTGGATTTTGAGAGTGAAAATGTGTGCAGATCACTTGACGCTTGGAACTGATGATGTAATCGCCTTTGAAATCGACAATGGCTGATGATATACTCAGGAGATCGCGGAAACTGTTCATCAAAGCCTGGGTTGCATCGATATCAATTAAATCAGTAATACTGTGTTTCATCGCGAATTCCTGAAATATGAACCAAAGAAAAGACGAAAAACAGCGTGCAGGGGCGGGCCGCTGTACCTGCCCTTATTTATATGTACCTGTCAGCAAGGTCAGTAATGAATTTTTCTACACCTTCATCTCCTTCGCTGGTTTGGATATCTGTAATTAAAGAATTTAATTTTTGATAAGTATCGGGATCGTTTTTAAGGTCATCCGTCGATCTGTATGTTCCGCCGCGGCGTCCCGCCCTGTAGATCAGGCGATCGGTATCCGGGAGCATCCGATATTTCCTTAACACTTCAAGCATCTTGTCCTTGTCCATTGGGAATCTCCCGGATACTTCTTCAAGAAGGTTCATGATGTGATCGCTTGTAACCGTACTTGTAATACCATCAAGTGTTTCGATGAAAAGATTGATTTCTTCCGCTATCATATCATCTGTCTGCATCGTAAACAGGCCTTCTTCGAGCATTTGATACAGCGGTACCCTTTGAGGCACTCTCAGACTTCTTAGACGTATAAAATGAGGATTGATTTGATTTAAAACTCTGGCGGTGTTTATGGCATGCTCTTTCCACATTTCCTGACCGCCCAATCCGGGCATAACATATTCAGACAATTCGATTCCAGCTTCAATGAGTTTTTTTCCGGCTTCAATATGCTGCGCACTTGATACGCCTTTTTTGATCAGCTTTAACAGCGGGTCATGACCGGTTTCAAGCCCTATATGAACACGGTCCAGTCCGGCCTCTCTTATTTTGATTAAAGACTCTACGGATTTGCGAACAACTGTTCTTGACCTGGAATAGGTGGTCACCCGTGAAATTTCAGGAAATTTTTCCCTGAGATACTTGAGGACTTCTATCAGGTCCATGGTTTTCATGATCAGATTATCGGCATCCTGGAGAAAACAGGCGTTAGTGCCGGAATACATCCACACAGCCATACTGCGGTAAAAATCATTATAAGGCTGATTAAAAATATAACTGACAACGTTGTTGTTTATCTCACCATTATATTTGAGCTGGGCAGAAACATCCTTAATTTCGTCAGCTATGTCCCTGGCAACCTGTATGTCCTTTTTAATCTCGCTAACACTTCTTAAGGAGAATTTCCGGCCTTTGTATACGGGGCAAAAAAGACATTGATTCCACGGACAGTTGCGTGTGATCCGCAAAAGCAGACTGCGGGCCTCATTTGGAGGACGTATGGGGCCCTGCTCAAAAGTTAATTCATTTTTTATCATCTTATTACCTTATTCTCAATGGCTGGGTATTGACGATCTCGTAAAAAGTCCAACTTCTGCGTTGTGCTGCATTTCGCAATCATTCAACGTACTATAAGTACGCTTCATGATTACAAAATTTGCACGCCTTGAATTTGAATTTTTTACGAAACCGTCT
>JAUVGT010000368.1 GCA_030593645.1 Deltaproteobacteria bacterium | reverse complement strand
ACCGGTATAACGAATTATTTAGGTGCTAAAACCATTACAAGAGTGCGGCCCTCGAATTTTGGGTGTTGTTCAACAACAGCAATTTCTTCTGTATCTTCTTCGATTCTTTTTAACACTTCCCTGGCAAGCTTAGAAAGAGTGATTTCACGTCCTCTGAACACAACCGTGACTTTAACCTTATCCTTTTTACCAATGAACTTTTTGATGTGGTCGATCTTAACCAGCAGATCATGTTCCCCTGTTTTAGGACGCACCTTTATTTCTTTAAGCTGAAAGGTGCTCTGTTTCTTTTTTGCCTCCTGCTTTTTTTTGGTCAGTTCGTATTTATACCGACCATAATCCATGATTTTACAAACAGGCGGGTTTGCTTTCGGAGAAATTTCTACAAGATCAAGGCCAAAATCAGATGCGGTCGCAAGCGCTCTGTAAGTCGGGACAACTCCGACCTGATTACCATCCGGATCTATTAACCGCACTTCTTTTGCTTTAATATTCTGATTGATATTTGTTTTATCGGACCTGTTTGGTCTGTTTGAACGTCTTGGTATAGCTATGCCTGCACCTCCCATGAAAAATGTTGAATTTGTTTTACGCCTTTACAAATTTTTTTGCCTCTTGATTCAATGCTTTTCTGAAGTAAAGACGTTTTCCATTGCCGTTATGCAAAACAAGTATTTGTAATGTTGGGCATATAAAACAACACTATGAAATGCAAGTAAAAAATGCAAGTAAAAATGTGAAGCTGTTCTAAACCGTCCCGGTTGAAGACAGGACCTCCTGCAGCCGGGTTCAGGAATAAGGGAAGGGTAATCCGGTTCATTTGAAATAAGCTACTGAATATATTTATGATTATCACCTTGGGATTAACACTAAAATTGGGTTCGGGGAAGTGTAATAACACTTTTATTCATTTTTACGAATCCATCAAGGTGAAAAGAAGTTACTGATTGAGTGTGTACTTTGCCAGCATACTGTCTTTCCAGTAAGTGTTCTCAGGGTTGGAAAAGAATTCCTTGAAAAGGATAAGGCTTTCACCGCAAAGTATATGGGGTACGATGGATATTCCGGTGTTCCGATACAATGGATTGAGTTTTAGCAGATCGCAGTTTGTACCGCCGCCCATGATATCTTCATATGCGTAGACGATTCTCCCGATACCGCTTAGAAGGATGGCGCCGAAACACATCAGGCAGGGTTCCATGGTGCAGTATAGAGTTGTTTTTTTCTTATTATAGGGTTTTTCAGTCTCTGCCAGTTTTTTTAAGGCGATCAATTCAGCATGATCGATTTCATTGGTGCGTTTTCCCACAGAACAAGCCCGGGCGCCTGACGCGATAATTTGATCCTGGTATACAATCACGCAGCCCACTGGGAATTCGCCGGCTGAAAGTGCGATTTTTGCCTGGGCAAGAGCCTGTTTCATAAAAAATTGATCGTCCATAATGGTATGAAATTATTACCTAAATGTATTTTTATAAATGGTTATTTAAACCCATCCCGTCAACTGTTATTATTGCTCGATCCGATCGATTTAAATATCATTCGCTATCGTCACTGGCAAGCAATAATTTATAATTAATTGATTTTTTTCAAGGGGTTTGGACCCTGTACATTGCACTCAATCCCAATCACTGTTTTTAAGACAGATTTATAGAGTGATTCACCCGGTATTGCTGTTTCAAAAGAATTGCTGTTGACACCATTTATATATCTCACCTATAATTATGGTGCATCAGGATGCTGGAACCATTTATATCAACCATCCAGTTTCTCTGAATATGGTCTCTTCTCTATTATACGAAAGGGATAATAAGGTCTATCCCTGTAAAAACATTGTTTCACCTGAATAAACTTATAAAACGATTATTTTAAAAGGAGATCAGATATGAATCTTCGTATCATAATTTCAATTATTGCCCTGTTTTCACTCGCAGGGTCTGTCCTGGCGGAAGGGACAGGCGGGAGGCTTATCGCGGTCAGCGGAAAAGTCTGGACTCAGGCGCCGGGGGATGTGGAGATGAGAGCCCGGGCGGGTAGAACACTATTATCCGGAACGAGGATCAGAACTGGTGATAATGGAAAGGCAGAAGTTGTTTTTGAGGACGGGTCGTCAATAATTGTTCGAAATAACACCACTATGGTCATTTCCGGCATCAAACGGCATAAAGAGAAAAAAACGTCGATTTTAATCTTTTTTGGCAGGGTCTGGAATAAAGTGTCAAAAACAATCGGTAATCAGACCAGTTATGAAGTGAATACACCGGTGGTGGTTTGCGGTGTCCGGGGTACTGAGTTTGAGACCGCTGTGGGCGAAGACGGAACAGTGCGTGTGCGTGTTGATCAGGGAGAAGTCGGTGTGATCGGTGATGGAAATGTTAAAACAGTCAAACAAAACCAGGAGGTTGAAGCCGAACCGGATGGTAGTCTTGGAAAACCTTCTGAATCTGAGCAAGACGCGGACTGGGATCAATGGCATAAAGAAAAGCGTGAAAATTTAAGAAAAAATGGAAAAAATCTGGTCGATAACTTTAAAGAGCGGATCATTAATCGAAGGGAAAAACTTATAGAGTTGAGGGACCAGCAAAAGGAGATCGAACTCAAACGCGAAGAAGCACTGGAGAGAGCCCGCGCCGGGGATGAAGACGCGATCGATGAAGTCAGGAAATATAACCTGGAACTTATTTCATTGGCGGATCAAATAGCGAATCTGGGAGATGCCGCGGACTGTCAGTTCGGTCTGGTGGACCACTTTGCAAACCTGGCGATTGATCCTCGTTTTCAAATGATAGACGGCAAGTACGTTGAGGCGGAAGCCGAAAGCATGCGGCGCATCAAAGCGATGTTTGACAGGATGATTGAAGAAGGTACAGATATATCCATGGAAGCCATGGAAAATATGCTGGACGAATTGAGCAACGGTAAGCGGGGAAGTCTCAAGTTCAAGAAAGGTTCATCAAAAGATGATATTTTTAATGAAACAGAAGAACCATAACTTAGGGCTCGCGAAAAATTAACTTCACATTTTAAGGGGCGAATCATCCCATCCGGCTGTATTGCAAAAGCTCGAAATACACTTAATATTTCTGCGCTTTTGCGTCTTGCCGACTGGGCGTCTCGACCCTTAAAATTTGTGAATTTATTTTTACGCGAACCCTTAATCAAGAGAGTGGTGGATATGAGGACTGACAGAATCGGGAAAACGGAGTAAAATCATATATATTGTGTTTATTGCAGGGCGGATTCCGAATCCGCCCTTTATATTTGGGGCGAAAGGATATAAAATGATCGACTTCATTCAACACTACAGCCCAGTCACTCAGGCCCTAATGGCCACGCTCTTTACATGGGGTGTAACTGCCGCCGGGGCAGCCCTTGTTTTTTTCACGAAGGCGGTAAAACCAAAAATCATGGATTCTATGCTCGGTTTTGCCGCCGGTGTCATGATTGCCGCAAGTTTCTGGTCACTGCTTGCACCGGGTATCGAGATGGCCGGGCAGATGGGTCACATCCCATGGCTGACAGCTGTTATTGGATTCATGGGTGGCGGGATTTTCATGAGGTTGACTGACCACCTACTGCCACATCTTCATTTGGGATTGGATGTTGAGCAAAGTGAGGGGCCAAAGACATCATGGCAGCGAAGCACTCTTCTGGTACTTGCCATAACACTTCACAATATCCCGGAGGGTTTAGCAGTCGGAGTTGCGTTTGGAGCTGTGGCGGCCAATCTTCCTTCTGCTACTATTGGAGGGGCTATTGCGTTGGCAATCGGCATTGGGATCCAAAATTTTCCTGAAGGTACCGCCGTATCAATGCCGTTAAGAAGAGAAGGGATGAGTAAGGGGAAAAGTTTTTTTATGGGTCAAGCTTCCGGTATGGTTGAGCCTGTTGCTGGTGTCATCGGGGCACTGTTTGTTCTAAGAATGCAGAATATTCTTCCATATGCTCTCTGCTTTGCCGCCGGGGCCATGATTTTTGTTGTCGTGGAAGAACTGATCCCGGAATCTCAGCGGGAAGAGTCAAATATTGATATGGTTACCATGGCAACCATGATCGGTTTTTCAGTGATGATGATTCTCGATGTAGCGCTGGGCTGATGGATCCGGGTTGTGGAATAGCTTCTATTCGTCAGCGATTCGGCAAATGGTGTCGTCACAGGGACAGCTTCCATCCACTTCATAGGCATACAAAATTCGTGATTCCATTTCCGCCCGATTTTCCGGTAACGGTTCATAATTCCATGTTTTGATATATTCCATGAGTTCTTTTTTCGAAGGAATATTTTTCATTCCGTTTGATATCAGTTTGCCGGTTTTGCCATTAAGTATATCGGCATCTTCCCCGTTTGTAACAACAGCCACCGGGATTTGATATGGCGCGATGATTCTTGATGCCGCGAGTACGCATCGATGGCGTGTGACCAGTGAGCCCGGACCGAATTTAATGATCATGCCCACTTTATCTGAGAGGGTAATGAGAAAGTCTACCGGAATGACGGCCTTTTTGTTATCAGCTCTAACTGTGAGAGCAAGTCGAGGTTTAATTTCTTTTTTCTGATATCCTTTTTGATTGACAAGCTGGCGGGCAATTTTTTGCCGGTATTGTTCATCATGGGTTTCATCCAGTGTTTCACCGGTAATGAAGTCAGTTATTTTACCAAGTATTAAATGATGACCGGTCATATGCGTTTCTTTTTGTTTATTATCCCAGTTAACGGAAATTACTATAGAAATGTCTGTAAAAGTACACTTTTAATCAGACAAAATACATCTTTACATATATATTTGTCTCTGTAATAATACAATGTTTTTATTGTGCCCAGTATTGATGGTCTCGTAAAAAGTCCGAATGTGACGGTTTCGTAAAAAGTTCAAATTCAAGGCGTGCAAATTTTGTAATCATGAAACGTACTTATCGGACCCGCCCTGTTAAATTTGTCTTTTTATTTAACAGGGGAGTTGAATGATTGCGAAATGCAGCACAACGCAGAAGTTGGTCCGCCTACGGCGGATTACGAAACCGTCA
>JAUVGT010000412.1 GCA_030593645.1 Deltaproteobacteria bacterium | reverse complement strand
TAACAATGCCTTTTCCGCCATGAAAAAAAATGGCCGCCTGATGATTAAAGCCAGACAAAAGGACAACACTGCCGTAGAGATATCAATAAGCGACAATGGCCATGGTATCAGTCGGGAAGATATCAAACATATATTCGAACCGTTCTTTTCCGCCCACAGCAATCATGAACAGCCGGGTTTGGGCCTGTCCATCGTATATGGACTGATCACCGAGCTTGGGGGAAATATCGCGGTAACCAGCGAGCTTGACAAAGGAACACAGTTTACTCTTACTCTTCCGACAAAGGCAGGCTAAAAAAAGGTCATGGAATATAAACAGCTTAAATCTGACATAGGATTACATTTTTTCAGGACGATTATCACGTCCACGAGCCATGAATTAAAGAATGTGCTGGCAATCATAAATGAAAACGCCGGATTGCTCGACGATATGAATCTAATGTACCAAAAAGGTATCCCGGTTGATCAGGAAAGGGTAGGACATCTTGCAGCGGTAACCAAAGAGCAGGTCAACCGGGCGGATAAAATCATTCAACGCATGAACAGGTTTGCCCACAGCGTAGATGAACCTGTTAAGAAAATCGATCTTCGCGATGCGCTGATATTATTAACAGATATCACCCTAAGGCTGATGGCTTCACAACGTGTCAAGGTCAATTTAATTTCAGGTACGGATTCAGTGGCCATTACTACAAATCCGTTTTATTTAAAATACCTCGTATGGAGTTGTATTGATTATGTGGCAAAAGCATCCGGCACTCACCAGACCATTGATCTTGAAATTACAAAGCTTAAGGATGGTGCCGGAATATATATGTCTTTTGCCGGTCTTAAACCAGCTCCGACAGAACGTTTATTCCCAACAGAAAAAGAAAAGGAACTTATTGCCGTACTCGATTCAGAGCTGACCTTAAATGAATCAGCGGGCAGGCTTTCCATAACTTTTCCTGAAAACATATGTTAATTATGATTCAATGTATTCTTATATATTTCTAATAAAGGAGAAGTAAAATGTCTGAAAAAGTACTGATTGTAGATGATGAAGAGGATTTCCTGGAAATCATGGCTGAACGTATGGAAGGCAAGGGAATGGAAGTGACCACAGCTTCCACAACCGATGAAGCGCTGGCAATACTGGAGAAAGAATCTTTTGACGCTGTTATCCTCGATTATCAGATGCCCGGGATGGACGGATTCACGGCATTAAAAGAGATCAAGAAGAAAAAACCTGAATCCCAGGTCATTCTATTAACCGGTTTTGCGACCATCGAAAAGGGGGTAGAGGCTATGAAGCTTGGCGCGGTTGACTTTCTTGAAAAACCCGCTAATCTCGAAATCCTCACCGAAAAAATCAAACAAGCCAAGACTGAAAAAATGTTGATTGTTGAAAAGCAAACCGAGAAAAAAATTAAGGATATCATCTTGAGACATGGGGCTTGATTGTTGATCAAACAAATATTCCAGGACTTGATCATTATTATAATGATCAAGTTTTTTCATTCGCCGCCACTATTCCATTACTCCATTTTTTTTATCCGCTTCATCACATCATCGTATTCATCCTCAAGAGCCAGGAGATCCATCATGACAGGCTGTTTAACAGAATGCGCGGGCAGCCGTTTTTGCGTTTCTTTGATTTCGTTGTCAAGTTCGAGGAGTCTTTGTTCAAGTTCTTTCAACGTTTTCATCATATCACCTGGTTTACCTGTGAGTTGTTTATAATATAAGCAGTAATGCTAATTAATCGTTGTCCGGTATAACCTCAAACTGTTACTCACCACGGAAATACTGCTCAGCGCCATTGCCAGGGCCGCCAGAATCGGATGCAGCTCACGCAGGAAATCGGGGGCAACGGTCAGGGGAGCCAACACACCGGCTGCCACTGGAATTAAAAAGGAATTGTAACAAAAAGCCAAAAACAGGTTCTGCTTTACCGCGGTCATGGTTTTCCGGCTGATAGTGATTGCACGGGAAATACCTGTTAAACTGCCGCTCGCCAGGATAACGTCCCCGGTTTCAATGGCCACATCGGTTCCTGTACCGATCGCAAAACCGATATCCGCCTGGGCCAGGGCCGGTGCGTCATTGATGCCGTCACCCACCATGCCTGTCTTTTCTCCTTTTTCCTGGAGCTCTTTGATTTTGGATGATTTTTCCCCCGGGTGTACTTCCGCGAACACCTCATCGATATCAACCTGGGAAGCAATGGTTCCGGCTGTTTGAAGATTATCCCCTGTCAGCATGACCACTTTCAGGTTTTGATCGTGAAGCAGTCTGATGGCTTCCTTTGATTCGGATTTAATGGTATCGGCAACAGAAATCAGACCGAATACTTTATCTTCATTTACAACCACCATGACCGTTTTGCCCTCATTCTGCAGTGATTCGATCTGCCCCCGGGCATCATCAATTTTAATATTCAGATCAGCAAACCAGTTCGGCTTGCCCACTCGGATCATATTACCATCAATACGGGCTTCAACACCAAATCCGCCGTGTGCTTTAAATTTTTCAGGATCACCGATCTTAAAACCCTTTGATTTGGCTTCGTTGACAACCGCTTTACCAAGGGGATGCTCTGATCCCTTTTCAACCGAAGCGGCTAAAATCAGTAAATGCTCAGGGGTTTTTACGGATTTATCTATTGGTATCACGTCCACCACTCTGGGTTTACCTTCTGTGATGGTGCCGGTTTTATCCAGAACAATGGTATCCAGTTTATTGGCGTTTTCAAGGGCGGACGCGTCTTTAAACAGGATTCCTTTTTCAGCGCCTTTACCGGTTCCGGCCATGATCGCGGTGGGGGTCGCAAGCCCCAGGGCGCAGGGGCAGGCAATCACAAGAACAGCCACCAGCCTGATCAGGGAGGGTACAAAGTCACCGGTTACAAACCACCACACTCCAAATGTAATCATCGCGATCAGGATCACACCCGGCACAAAAACAGCCGCTACCTGGTCTGCTAATGCCTGTATCGGTGCTTTGCTTCCCTGGGCTTCCTGGACCAGCTTAATGATCTGGGCCAGAGCGGTTTCTCTGCCCACACGAGTGGCTTTAAATTTCAACAGCCCTTCCCCGTTAATGGTTCCACCCACCACCGGATCACCGGCTTTTTTATCCACAGGCAGGGGCTCACCGCTCAACATGGATTCATCCACGGCCGACTCACCCTCCAGAACGGTTCCATCCACCGGGATCCGTTCACCCGGTCGGACCAGAACAATATCTTCAACCTTAACCTGTGTTAAAGGGATTTCAATTTCATTAGTGTTATCAATAATCGTCGCTGTTTTGGGCGCAAGGCCGATCAGCTTGCGTATGGCACCGCCTGTTTTCCCTTTTGTTCGGGCCTCCAGCATCTTGCCCAGCTTAATCAGGGTGATAATGACTGCCGATGTTTCAAAATAAACATGGTTGCCGAAAATCGGATGAATCAAAACCGCAATCGAGTAAAAATACGCAATTGAAGAACCCAGGGCAATCAGTACATCCATATTGGCGCTTTTGTTTCGCAGGCTTTTAAATCCGCCGGTATAATAATCCCAGCCTGTATAAAACTGGACCGGCGTGGCCAGCGCGAAAAAGAACCAGTTGACCCATGAGGCATGGCTCCACTGGCCGATAAGACTGAAATCGCGCGTCATACTCAACACGAATAACGGCAGTGCAAATATGAGCCCTGTAATAAACTTTTGTGTCTGATCTTTAATTTCAGCTTCCCGTGCCGCGGTTTCCGCATCCCCCTCATCGAGTGTATCATCCGGGATAATCACACCGTATCCCGCTTTTTTGATAGCGGATGCGATATCATCCATTGTGGAAACAGACGGGACATACTCCAGTGATACCCTCTCCGTGGCAAAATTCACCGATGCCTTTACCATTCCCGGCACCTTGCTGTTAAGAGCCCTTTCGATATTACCCGCGCAATTGGTGCATGTCATCCCGGTAATCGGAAGTTCGGTTTTGATCGTTGGAACGCCATAGCCTGATTTTTGTATCTGTGAAACAACATCGCTTACTTTCAGTTTCTGCGGATCAAAGGATACCGCAGCCTGTTCAGACGCAAAATTTACATGGGTTTGAATAATACCGGAGAGCTTA
>JAUVGT010000390.1 GCA_030593645.1 Deltaproteobacteria bacterium | reverse complement strand
TGTTCTTACCTTATCCCCGGTCACCACAATATATGCTTCGTCAGCCGAGATACCGGCAGCATTCCATATACTCCTGCCTTTATGAATCAATTTCAAATCAACCGTTATGGTCACGCGTCTTTCATTTGATATATTTATTTCGTCATGGGATATCGTTGAAATATCTATTGATTTTACAACACCGGTAAGGATAGCCTCGGCTTCATCCTGCTTTGAAACCAGAGCATCCTTTCTGTTCTTTGTAAATTCATCGATCAGTTCATTACTGATAATGGTTTCAAGTCCGCTTTCAGATGTACGGTTCTTAAAATTGGATACAAAAATACTCGTCACATCGGATGGGAAGCGTCCTCCACCTGTAAATCTGTACCCGCATCCTGAAACCATAATAACCAAAAGACAAACTGCCGGGATTTTTAATTTTAGAATCAACACATTACCTCATTATTAATGTTCATATTTCATGATCAAGTTCTCAGAATGCAAAACAGATCCCCGTATCCACTGGAAGTGGTTTTGCTGCCACTTCTACACCACAATATTCACCAGTTTTTTCTTAACAACAATGACCTTTCTGATCGGTTTATCATTCACAAATTTTAAAACACGCTCATCTTTCAAGGCCATCTCTTTGATTGTATCATCATCAATATCCACGTTTACAGTGAACCTGCTTCTCAGTTTACCATTAACCTGGACCACGATCAATAATTCATCTTTTACAAGTACGTCTTCCCGGTGCACCGGCCAGGATTTTAACATTACACTTTCTTCAAATCCAAGATGAGTCCAGATCTCTTCGGAAAAATGGGGTACAATCGGTCCCAGAAGCAGCGCGATGGTTTCCAAACTGAATCTTAACACACCTTTTTCCTCATAGCCGGCATTCTTAATCTGTATTCCGGATATGGTATTGAAAAGCTCC
The DNA here is from genome assembly GCA_030593645.1 of Deltaproteobacteria bacterium. Lineage (GTDB taxonomy): Bacteria > Desulfobacterota > Desulfobacteria > Desulfobacterales > JAUVGT01 > JAUVGT01. The sequence goes on along the minus strand of JAUVGT010000390.1, from coordinate 3,658 downwards.
ATGACTGCACTGATTACCGTATTGAAATGAAACCGCTCTTCAATATCAGTGGTGACTTTGTAAATCGTTTGATGTGTTTTTCTGAAAAGATCTTTATAGAAATCAGAAAGTATATCCATATCTCCATTATATGGCTCTATATCCCGAATCTGATCAATCAAACCTGCTGTAAGCCTCCATACCCTGTTAAGGAACCGATATCCGCCCTCAACACCCTGTTCACTCCATTCCAGATCCCTTTCCGGCGGAGCGGCGAATAAACAAAAAAGCCGGGTGGTATCTGCACCGTATTTTTCAAGGAGTACATTCGGATCAATCACGTTTTTTTTCGATTTTGACATTTTTTTTATCTTGCCGACAATGACTTCTGAACCGCATTTAACGCATACCGTTTCTGAATCTTTTTTTCCAGTCTCTTCAGGCAGTAGAAAACCATGTTCCGGGCATTTAACAGTTTCTTTGCAAACCATCCCCTGGGTTAACAGGCGTGTAAAAGGTTCTTTAAAATCCACAAGCCCCATGTCTTTAAGAACGCGGGTAAAATACCTTGAATACAAAAGATGCAGTATTGCGTGCTCAACCCCCCCTATATACTGGTCAACCGGCATCCAGTAAGCAACCGCATCCTTTTTGAACATTCCTTTATCATACCTGGGACTGCAATAACGTTCAAAATACCACGAAGATTCCACAAATGTGTCCATGGTATCGGTTTCCCTTTTTGCATCCGGGTTCCCGCATTTTGGGCATTTCGCTTTTTTGAAATAATCGAGATGCGGAATCGGTGATCCCCCGCCTTCAAGCATGTCCGCATCTTCCGGCAGCCTTATTGGGAGATCTTCTTCCGGGACCGGAACTGCACCGCATTGGTCACAATGAATAATAGGAATCGGAGCACCCCAGTATCGCTGCCTGGAAATCCCCCAATCTCTTAACCTGAAACTGACTGTTTTCCTGCCCAAATTATTTTTTTCCAGATAATCGGCAATTTCATCGAGGGCTTTTTTATTTTTCAGTTTGTCAAACCTGCCTGAATTGACCATGACACCTTCATTTACATACGCCTCTGTCATGGTTTCGGCATCAAGTTCCTCATCCTCTGGTTTTACTACCACAATAATATCAAGATCATATTTTTTCGCAAAATCAAAATCCCTCTGATCATGTGCCGGAACAGACATTACAGCACCCGTACCGTACTCCATCAGCGCAAAATTTGCGGTATAAATGGGCATACGTTTTTCGGTCAAAGGATTGATACAGAAGGCTCCGGTAAAAACACCTTCCTTTTCATACATTTCAATGGTCTTTGACGTTCTGTCCTGTCTGGCCATACGTTCTACAAATTCACTCACATTCTTTTCACATTTCGTTCCTTTCGAAAGTTTCGTAACCAGGGGGTGCTCGGGGGCAAGCACCATAAATGTTGCACCGAAAACAGTATCCTGCCGGGTGGTAAACACCGGGATATCTTTATTTTCATCTACCGGTTTCTCAATGGTAAAACGGATTTCAGCACCGATACTCTTTCCGATCCAGTTTTTCTGCATCGTGGTGACCTTTTCCGGCCATCCGGGGAGCTTATCACAATATATCAGAAGATCTTCCGCATAGTCCGTAACGCGAAAAAACCATTGCCAGAGTTTTTTCTGACGTACGGTTTTACCGCATCTCCAGCAACTACCTGCTTCTACCTGTTCATTCGCAAGGACTGTCTGGCATGTATCGCACCAATTTACAAACGATTCCTTTCGAAATGCCATTTTCTTTTCAAACATTTTCAGAAAAAGCCATTGCTCCCACTTGTAATATTCCGGTCGGCAGGTAGCGAGCTCCCGATCCCAGTCATAACTGAATCCCAGCCGTTTTAACTGGGAACGCATGTTATCAATATTAGTATATGTCCATTGGGCCGGATGAGTATTATTGGCAATGGCAGCATTTTCAGCCGGCATACCAAACGCATCCCAGCCCATAGGATGAAGCACATTATAGCCTTTCATTCTTTTATAACGGGCAACCACATCGCCGATGGTATAATTTCTCACATGTCCGATGTGTATTTTACCTGAGGGATAAGGAAACATCTCAAGCAGATAATATTTTTTCTGTTCGGGATTTTCCACGACCTTAAACAGATTATCCCGTTCCCATATGGATTGCCATTTTAATTCAATTTTTTTTGGATTATATTTCTCTTCCATTATAACGGCCCTGTCTCTTTCAGTTGTTTGGGTGATTGTATGCTGATGGTTTCGTATAAAGTCCGAATTCCACAATGTTCCAGCGGTTGCTCCCGTCACCGGCGAGCATGCTCCGCCTTGATCTTTAACCCAATTGATAATATTGAAACCACTTCCGGAAAAATGATATTGAACTCATTGCACACTATCATATAAATTTCAAGACCGGTCGTTAAGAAAATACTATGACCTGTTACAAATACTAAAAACTAATTGACTATTGCTATGCAATCTCATATTGAGAGGGATTATTTAACCAAACAGGAACATAAATTTAATGAGCAGCAAAATTTTAATTAATGCAGTTGATACTGAAGAGTGCAGGATCGCGAAAGTAAAAGAAAGCCGACTGGAAGAGTTCCATATTGAGAGCGCTTCAAAGGAAATCACCCACGGAAATATATACAAGGCAATTATCACACGAATAGAACCGAGTCTTCAGGCTGTGTTTGTTGACTACGGGGCGGATCGTAATGGTTTCCTTCAAAAGCATGAAATTCATGCTGATTATTTCCAGGAAAACATAACCGGTGATCATTCAGTTGATAAAATTGTGAAAAAAGGACAAGAGCTCCTTGTACAGGTTACAAAAGATCCCTTTATGAAGAAAGGAGCCATGCTGACCACCTATATCTCGTTACCCGGAAGATACATCGTGTTGATGCCGGGAAGTGATAACCAGGGTATTTCACGAAAAATAGAAGATGAAGCGGAGCGCAATCGCCTCAAAGAAATCGTCACCGCTCTGAAGATACCTGAAGGCTTCGGGCTGATTGTTCGAACAGTCGGCGCCGATTGTACAAAAACAGAGCTTGCAAAAGACATGAAATACCTGATGCGTTTATGGAAAAGTATTAAAAAAAGTGTCAGAAAAGCCAATGCGCCCGATCTCCTATACAAGGAAAGAAGCCTGGTACTGAGGTCAATACGGGATTATTTCACCTCTGAAGTCGCTGAGATACTGATTGATGACGCGAATGTTCACCGGGAGGTCAAGGACTTTGTCAAAATCATTTCATCAAAACATTCTAAAATTGTAAAACTTCATAAAGGTGATAAACCGATATTCTCCAAATTTGAACTTGAAAGCCAGATCGCCTCAATTTTTGAAAACCGTGTCGCACTCAAATCCGGCGGTTCCATTGTAATCGAACCCACAGAAGCTCTTGTATCTATTGATGTCAATTCCGGCAGAGCCACACATGAAAAATCTGTTGAACAGACAGCGCTCGTAACCAACATGGAGGCCGGCGAAGAAATCGCGCGCCAGTTGAGATTGAGAGACCTGGGAGGTTTAATCGTTATTGACTTTATCGATATGAAGGAATTGAGAAACAGAAAAAAAATTGAAAAAAATTTAAAAAACCACGTGAAAACCGATAAAGCGCGTACAAAGGTCGGAAGAATTTCCGGTT
>JAUVGT010000398.1 GCA_030593645.1 Deltaproteobacteria bacterium | reverse complement strand
GGGAAAGTTCGCACTCGCTTTTACAGCATCCACGATTTGATCAAATGCACCGGTACCGAGGAATATATCCACTTCAGGCAATGTTTTAGCGATATCTTTTTTATACCGTTCCGGCAGACAGCCTGTGACAATCAGGCATCGGCATGAGCCCTCTTTTTTAAATTCAGACAGTTCAAGTATAGTATCCACAGCTTCATTGACAGCCGGTTCAACAAAGCTGCAGGTATTCACAATAATGGTATCCGCCATTGCGGGATCATGTGTAATTTGGCAGCCGTTCTGTTCAAGGCGGCCCAGCATAATCTCACTATCTATAAGATTTCGGGCACACCCGAGACTGACAAGATTTATTTTCATATTTTGATCTTCATACCCCATCTGGGGCTTATGTTGATAGTTCTCATCATATTCCGTATTATAAAAAACGATTTCACCATGGCACAAAGGGAAATTTAAAAAATTAAACCAAAAACTTTCATCACGAAAACATCAGAGAGATCACTCCTCGATCTGCATTCCTTCTGAATAGTAATCAACCAGGTTACCACCCCTGTTCATCACAATAATCAAGCACTCGACTCTGTCGAGTCGGTTCACCAAAGCAAGACCTTTTTCAGGCCCCATAACCATCAACGCCGTAGCCAGTCCGTCGGCGAATGTACAAAAATCTGCAATAACAGATGCACTCACTACATTGTTTGTGACCGGGTATCCGGTTTTCGGATCTATGATATGTGAATATCTTTTCCCATTAACCACAAAAAAGTTCCTGTAATCACCGCTTGTGGCAAACCCCCTGTCAGAGATTTCCAGAGCCTTATCCTGATACACCTGATCCAGCGGAGCATCCGGCAAAGGACGGTTTACCCCCACATGCCATGGCTTACCGTCTTGCCTGAAACCGGACGCGTAAATTTCTCCTCCAATCTCGACGAGAAAATCTTTGATATTGTTACTCTTTATTAAGATCGAAACCTGGTCAACACCGTATCCTTTGGCAATTGACGCAAAATCAAGAGAAATTGAGGCATCGTGTTTTACCAGATACCTGTGATGTAAAAACCGAATCTTAGAAAATCCGATTTTTCGCAGAATTCTTTCTATATCATTTTTTTCAGGAACTTTATTTCGCGGTTTACCGGGTCCAAACCCCCATAGTTTTATCAATGGAAATACTGTCCCATCCCATGCTCCATCTGTTAGCCGGTGAAGTTCTTCAGCCATTGACATGACATTGGAAAAGTCATTTGAGATTTCAAATCTTTTGTCTATTTGATCTAAAGCATTAAACCGGCTTATTTCACTTGTTTTATCATAAGTTGACATGCTCCGGTTGATTTCTATCAATCGTTTATCAATCTTAGACTTTAACTCAGCCGAATCGATTTCCTGCTCAGTGACTACCTTAATATTGTAAAACGTACCCATGGTACGCCCGGTGATGTGTGTTTCGATTTTTCCGAAGCAGGGACTGAATAAAAATCCAAAATAGATGAAAACCACAATTAGAAAACTTTTAATGGGAATATTTTTAATCATCCAGTTCATCACTTTCGAGTACGAATCCCCCGTACTCCTACTCAAACACTTGTTAATCGAATATAATGCGCCCGCTGGGAAAGTGATTAAAACGCCTAAAAGTAGTCTCAAAACCGCATCTCCGGCTCAAGTTCAAGGCAAAAATCGCATAAACCCACCTAAAAATGATTTTGAAGCGGTCCCACAGGCCAAAGTTCAAGGCGGAGTGCAAATTTCAACCGGAGGAATATATACATATTTCGAGGATTGTAATTTGCACTCCAACGCAGAAATTGAGCCACCCCCTTAAATTGCTCTCAGAACGGCCCTACAGACTCAAGTTCAAGGCGGAGTGAAAAATTCAACCGGAGGAATATATGTATATTTCGAGGATTGAATTTTTTACTCCAACGCAGAAATTGAGCCTGTGGGGCCGTTCTGAGATCAATTTTAGCAGATTCTGGGCAGCTGCTCCCCCGCCAGCATATCGATAATCCGGGTACCTCCGATACGGGTCTCCATAATAACCCGGCCCGGATTTTCAGATATAACTTCACCGATTACTGCGGCATCTTTCCCATATTCATCCGATTTGACAATCCCGAGAACCGTATCGACATCGTCCGGTCCAACAAATGCCAGCAGCTTCCCTTCGTTTGCAACATACAATGGGTCGAACCCCAACAGTTCGCAGATTCCAGCGACTTCATTTTTTATGGGTATGTGCGTTTCATCTATTTTTATTCCCACAACAGATTTTTCAGCAATCTCCTTTAAAGATGTCCCGACACCGCCGCGTGTGGGATCGCGCAGCACATGAACCGCCGATGAAACTTCAAGCATTTTCCTGACCATGTGGTTTAAAGGTGCCGTGTCACTTTTTACTGATGATTCAAACGTCATTCCTTCTCTCTGGGTCATGACCGTCATTCCATGATCGGCTATGGTGCCGCTGAGTATAATCTTGTCTCCCGGGCGGGCCTTTGTGCATGTAATATCGATATCTTTAGGAATCACTCCGATACCGGATGTATTGATAAAAATTTTATCGGCAGCACCCTTTGGAACAACCTTAGTATCCCCGGTAGCGACCACCACACCGGCCTTTTTGGCGGCTTTCCCCATTTCTTTTATAATGGTCTCCAAATCTTCAATGGAAAATCCTTCTTCAATAATCAATCCGATGCTTAAGTATTTTGGTTCCGCGCCACACATGGCAACATCATTGACCGTGCCGTTAATCGCCAGGTCTCCGATATTGCCGCCCGGGAAAAAAATGGGATCAACCACATAGGTATCTGTCGAAAAAGCCATTCGCTGCCCCTTCAGGTCAAATATGGCGCCATCGTTTAATTCCGCAAGGACCGGGTTATTAAATACCGGAAGCATCATATCCATTGTCAGGCTGTGCGAAATCTTTCCCCCGCTGCCATGATCAAGTAGTATTTTGTCTGTCTTCATTTTTGTTCGTTATCTCCCATTTTGAAATCACATATCGTTCGAATTGATAGAGCGAAGCGTCTTCCATATTCGACGTTCGACGTTTGGCGTTCGATGTTCAACGTTCATCTTTTCACTCTATTCATCATAGTATTTATAATAAGCCGCGCATGTTCCTTCGGTTGACACCATGCATGGCCCCACCGGATCTATCGGGGTACATACTTTTTTATAAAGCGGACAATCCGGAGGTATTTTGATACCGGTTAAAATTTCTCCGCACGCGCAGCCTTTTGGTTCTTCCGAGTCCGGAACATCGATTGAAAAAATCTTCTCAGCATCAAACGTTTCATATTCCTTTTTTATTTTTAACCCACTTTTCGGTATAACCCCAATTCCTCGCCAGGCTGTGTCAACACTTTCAAATACCTCTCCCATTACCTGCCGTGCCTTTAAATTCCCGTCTTGAGTTACCGCCCTGGGATAACCGTTTTCAAGCGCCGGTTTCCCAGTCTCGATCTGTTCAACCAGTTTTAACATTGCCTGGAGCAAATCTACAGGTTCAAACCCAGCGACTACACAGGGTATCCTGTGGTGATTAAAAAACGGCTCATATGCATTCATACCAATCACAATCGATACATGGCCTGGAAGAATAAAACCATTAATCTTGACATTGTCCACCGCCATGAGGGCTTCCAGGGCCGGGGGCACCAGTTTATGCGCCGAATAAACCGAAAAATTATTAACCCCTTCCTGTCCGGCTGTAAAGATAGACGCAGCGATGGTCGGCGCGGTAGTCTCAAAACCCACACCAAGGAACACAATTTTTTTATCAGGATTTTTTTTGGCCGTCTCAACCGCGTCAAAAGCTGAGTACACGATTCTGATATCCCTGCCGTTGGCCCGTTCTTTTTGAAGAGAAGAAATGGTTCCCGGAACACGCATCAGATCACCAAACGTTGTAATAATTGTATCTTCTGCCCTGGAAAGTTCAATAAATGCGTCTATTTCCCTCTGATCCGTCACGCATACAGGGCATCCGGGACCCGATAAAAGGGAAAGCGTCTCCGGAAGGATGGATCGTATGCCACTTCTAAAAATTGAGACCGTATGGGTACCGCAGACTTCCATCAATCTAATATTTTTTCTGCTCACATTTTTGATTCTTTCAGACAGAGTTTTGGAAATATCTGAATCCCTGTATTCTTCCATGTATTTGATGGTCATGGTTTGGTTACCTTTTAATTTATTGATCTAATTGTTGATGGTCTCGTAAAAAGTCCGAATTAGACGGTTTCGTAAAGAGTTCAAATTCAAGGCGTGCAATTTTTGTAATGATGAAGCGTACTTATCGTACGTTGAATCATTGCAAAATGCAGCACAACGCAGAAGTTGGACTTTT
>JAUVGT010000443.1 GCA_030593645.1 Deltaproteobacteria bacterium | reverse complement strand
AAAAGTCCGAAATAGACGGTTTCGTAAAAAGTTCAAATTCAAGGCGTGCAAATTTCGTAATCATGAAGCGTACTTATAGTACGTTGAATGATTGCGAAATGCAGCACAACGCAGAAGTTGGACTTTTTACGAAACCGTCATCATTTATAGCATAACAAAGGCGTGATAGACACTAATTATTAATAATAGCCCAAAACCTCAGATTGCGTTTCAGGACAAGACACAGGTAATTTGAAAAAACGCAGCATACACGATAATATGTAAGTATTTTGAAGCAACCTGCAACTCAATCATGTGTTAGGCGGAGTTTTGAAACCACTCCCCGTTTTATTATGACTTGACAGGTTTGGGACATATTTCTATAGTAACGCGCTTAATATAAGGTTTATTTAAACTGTAAATATCAGGATATCCTTGTGAATCGAACCAATCATCCGATCATTACTATTCCCATGTTCATAGGCATCATCGCCTTCGGCACGGGAGGATATATGTATATCGAAGACTGGCATGTAATAGACGCATTATATATGACAGTCATTACACTGGCCGCGGTCGGATATGGTGAAGTTCATGTGGTCAGTGATGCCGGAAGAATTTTTACCATATTCTTTATTTTTATGGGTGTTGGCTGTTATCTTTACCTGGCCGGAACCTTGATCCAATTCCTTGTGGAAGGACGAATCCGGGAAGTGCTTGGGAGGCGAAAATTGGATAAACAAATCAATCGATTAAAAAACCATTTTATTGTGTGCGGATACGGCAGAATCGGCCGTGTTTTAAGCAGATACCTGATCGAAAAATATTTAAATGTGGTCGTTATTGAAAGTAATCCCGAACGCTCATCAGCATTGAACGAAGACGGTGTTCTTTACTTAACAGGAAATGCGACAGATGCAAATATATTACGAAAAGCGGGTATTGAAAGGGCAAAATGTCTGATGCCCTCTCTTGCAACCGATGCGGATAATGTTTTCCTGGTCCTGACTGCCCGGCGCCTGAACCCGGATATCTTTATTGTGGCAAGATGCATTCAGAATTCCACCAAAAAGACCCTGCGCACCGCTGGAGCAGATAAGGTGGTTTCGCCTTATGACCTGGGTGCCAGGAGAATGGCTCACACGGTGCTGCGCCCGACAGTGATTCATTTTCTTGAACTTGCCTTTTCCGATGAAAAAACGGATATCCAGGTCGAAGAGTTTTCGGTAAAAGAGACTTCAAGTATGGTGGGACTGACCCTGATCGAATCCGGTATCAGGCAAAAATACAACCTCATCATCATTTCCATAAAAAAAGCGGACGGGGATATGTGCTTTAACCCGGAAGCCAATACTCAAATCGAAGCAGGTGATACCTTAATTGCAGTTGGCGAAAACAGAAACCTTGCAAAACTCGATAAGGTACTTCATACATAGACCCAGTCAAACAGTATAAATATTTCTGGAACCGAAAGGATAGATCCATGGCAGAACATGTAACAATAACATACAACGGCACTGCATTTGAACTCCCGGTCATAACCGGTTCAGAAGGTGAAAAAGCCATTGATATTTCAACACTCCGTCAAAATACCGGATTTATTACCCTTGATCCCGGGTACGCGAATACCGGAAGCTGTATAAGTGATATTACATTTATGGATGGAGAAAAAGGAGTCTTGCGTTATCGGGGGATCCCTGTTGAGCAGCTGGCAGAGTATTCATCATTCAAGGAGACAGTATACCTTCTGATTAACGGCAAACTGCCGACAACCGATGAGTTAAACGAATTCTCAATCCTCTTAAATGATCATTCCCTGGTTCATGAAGATATGAAATCTTTTTATCAGAATTTTCCCCGGGCATCCCATCCCATGGGTATACTTTCATCGATGGTTAATGCCCTGAGAAGTTTTTATCCGGAGCTTCAAACACTGGAAGAAGAAATTAATATCACGGTGACCCGTCTCCTTTCAAAAATTCGCACCATGGCCGCCATGTCATATAAAATCTCAAGGGGTCATCAGGTCGTTTATCCGCGCAGCGGTCTTTTATATTGTGAAAATTTCCTGAACATGATGTTTCACACTCCTGTCAGACCGTATAAGCTGGATAGAGCTGTTGTGAAAGCGCTTAACGTATTCTGGATCCTCCATGCGGACCATGAGCAGAATTGTTCAACGTCAGCGGTAAGACTTGTGGGAAGCGGCAGGGTCAACCTATTCGCCGCAATCTCAGCGGGTATTGCTGCTCTCTGGGGGCCGCTCCATGGCGGTGCCAACCAGGCTGTAATTGAAATGCTCAATACTATTACCGAAAACGGAGGCAGAATACAGCCGTTTATCGATAAAGCCAAAGACAAAAATGATCCGTTCAGGCTGATGGGGTTTGGCCACAGGGTGTATAAAACATATGATCCCCGGGCAAAAATCATGAAAAAATGGTGCGACAAACTCCTGGCAAAGCTAAATATCAAAGATCCGCTTCTTGACGTTGCCAAAGAACTTGAAGAAATCGCCTTAAAAGACGACTATTTTATCGACCACCATCTTTACCCCAATGTGGACTTTTACAGCGGGATTGTTTTAAGGGCAATCGGTATACCCACAAATATGTTTACGGTAATGTTTGCGATTGGCAGATTGCCGGGGTGGATTTCCCAATGGAAAGAAAGCATGGATGACCCCAATTGGAAAATCGGCCGGCCCCGCCAGATTTATACCGGACCAAATAAAACGGATTATATTCCGATTAATAAAAGATGACGGTTTCGTAAAAAGTCCAACTTCTGCGTTGTGCTGCATTTCGCAATCATTCAACTCCCCTGTTAAATAAAAAGACAGATTTAACAGGGCGGGTCCGATAAGTACGCTTCATGATTACGAAATTTGCACGCCTTGA
>JAUVGT010000171.1 GCA_030593645.1 Deltaproteobacteria bacterium | reverse complement strand
GTAATTTGATACTAATTATATATAATTATACATAGTAACTAAATATTGTGACTCTTCAGAGAATTAGTACCCATATGATGTTTAATAATAACTTTGCTGGTTTCAATCCGAATATTCAAATCATTCCTTAAATCACTAAACATCCATTCGAACAATATATAGAACCTGTTCTTCATTAAAAGGTGTTTCAATAACAAGTTTACAACATCGATATCCAAAATGTCAATTTTTCCTTTTATCTCACCTATGATTTCACAAACCTTTCCTTGACTTTAGCAGCCACCTTCCATAATTGTTCATAATGAACACAGTCAAAAAAACTGCTTTTATATATTCGTTAATGACAGATGGTATGGGTTGATGAATAGCGAGGATTTTATCAATGAATACGAATGAAACAGATGATAACACAAAGCCTTTCTGGCTTGTGAAGTATTTTACATTTTCCAGCCTGATCGTTATTTTTCTGGGCACAATTATCCTATCCATGCTGAACACACATTGGGCACGATCAATGCAGCGAAAAAAAATTGAAGCTTACGCTGTTGCAATCGCAAAAAATTTAGATCACCAAATCTTTTTCCAGTTTGTAATACCTGCTGCAATCGTGTTTGGTGAGGTCCGATTAAGCAACCCAAAACAATTTAAACGAATGGATAAACTGGTTAGAAACGCACTCCATAATTTACAGATTGATGTTGTAAATGTATATAATGAAAAAAACCAAATCGTATACAGTTTTGACAAAACACTACTTGGCAAAGAGAACCTTGGTGGCGCAAACTATAAAAATGCTGTTTCCGGTAAAACCGTCTCTAAACAAATTCAAAGGGGCAACTTTTTTGAAATTTTGCTTGGGATACCAAAAGAAAGTAAAATAGTCACTTTTGTTCCCATGCGTATTAAACCGTCACTTTCTTCCAAAACCGGACCTGTTTGGGGTGTGCTTGAAATCGTTCAGGACCTGTCGGATGATTACAAATCCATTTTCCAATTCCAGATATCGGTAGTCATCACATGTTCAATGGTGATGGGCGTTCTGTTTTTAGTCATGCTCTTTGTTGTCAAACGCGGGGAAGGTATCATCGAGAATCGCGCCAAGGAAAGAATCAGACTAAAGGAGCAGCTTCACCGCGCGGAGCATTTTTCCTCGTTAGGTGAAATGGTAGCTGGCATTTCACATGAAATTCGAAATCCATTGGGGATTATCAGGAGTTCCGCTGAATTACTAAAGAAAAAGATCGTAAGGACAGACCCATCAAATACAATACCGGATATCATTATTGAAGAAGCAAGCCGGTTGAATAATATCATTACTGATTTCCTTAATTTTGCCAAGCCAAAACAATTAAACCTTCTGCATTGCCAGATTAATGATATTCTGGAAAAAAACATTTCATTTTTATCATCTCAAATAAATGACCAGGGTTTTGCGATTAATAAAAACCTTTCTGAAAATATCCCGGAAATTCAGGCCGATTCCGCCATGCTCTACCAGGCATTTCTGAATATACTTATCAATTCCATGCAGGCAATGCAAAATGGAGGAAAAATCCAAATAGAAACCCGCTTTAACGATTCAAATGTAAACATTTTTTTTACAGATTCTGGCGGAGGAATCCCGGAAGAAATTACTGGAAAAATATGGGATCCTTTTTTTACTACAAAAGAAAAGGGAACCGGTCTTGGCTTGGGTATTGTTAGAAATATCATTGAGTCTCACAAAGGAAGCATTATGATACATAATAAAGATGGCGGTGCCCGTGTCGTTGTTAAATTGCCTGTAATCCAGGGAGAATGATATATGGAGACTGTTTTAATTGTTGATGATGAAAAAAACTATCCACTGATTTTGAGTGCTGTTTTAGAAGATGAAGGTTATGAAATACTAACTGCCGGAAGTGGATTTGAAGCCCTTGATATTCTTCAGGGTTCCGATATTGATCTGGTGCTTTCAGACATGAAAATGCCGTCCATGGATGGAATAGAACTGCTTGAGAATATCAAGGATAGATCACCAGACCTTCCGGTAATTATGATGACTGCCTATGGCACTGTTGACAAAGCGGTAGAGGCAATGGAAAAGGGAGCTTACAGCTATCTGGTTAAACCGTTTGATAATGAAAAATTGATTATCTACGTAAAAAAAGCCATCTCAATGTATCAGGTGGTCAAGGAAAACAGGCAGCTTCGTGATGCTGTAGAATCCCGTTACAGTTTCAATAATATTATTGGAAAAAGTAAAGTGATGCAGGATATGTTTGCAACGATACGCAAGGTTGCGCCAACAACTGCTACGGTATTAATTGAGGGAGAAAGCGGAACGGGTAAGGAACTTGTCGCAAAATCAATCCATTTTAACAGCCTCAGGAAAGTAAAGCCTTTTGTAGCTGTAAACTGCTCGGCACTTGCGGAAAGCCTTCTTGAGAGTGAACTTTTTGGCCATGAAAAAGGAGCATTTACAGGTGCAATTACAATGAAGAAAGGACGATTTGAAATTGCAGATAGCGGCACTCTTTTTCTAGATGAAATTGGTGAGTTGTCACAAAGCCTTCAAGTCAAACTTTTACGTGTTCTTCAGGAAAAAATCATTGAAAGGGTAGGTGGAGTCAAACCTGTACCGATAAATATCAGAATTATCGCAGCCACAAATAAAAATTTGAAGCGGGAAATGACAGAAGGCCGGTTTCGAGAGGATCTGTATTATCGATTAAATGTGGTTCATATCACGCTTCCTCAACTGATGCATCGCCAGGAAGATATCCGTCTTCTCATTGATCACTTTATTAAAAAATACTCAGATGAAAGAAGATCCAATATGCCGGTTACCGGTATCAGCCCGGAAGCCGAACGCCTGTTTTATGATTATAACTGGCCAGGTAATGTACGAGAGCTTGAAAATGTGATTGAGCACATTATGATTTTAAGTTCTGATGAAACAATAAAAATTACCGATCTCCCGAAAGATTTCAGAGATAATGTTCACAACACACTTCATCTTGAAGGCATACCAGTAAAGGCCAAATTATATGACACACTCGCCATGATTGAACAAGCCATGATCAAACGGGCGTTAAAAATGTCCGATAATGTTCAATCCCATGCTGCCGAGCTTCTTGGAATCGGAAAAAGCGGCCTGAATCAAAAAATAAAGAAGTATAATCTTGATGTCGGTTCAAAACAATAAACCACAATATTTTTTTATAATTCAACGGGTTATGGTAATATTCCGATTTTTTTATTAAAAGGTTCAAATATTTGAACTTATTAACCAATCTTAATAAACTCTTTAATTTCAAATGATTAAGAATTATTATCACACGAACCGTTCAAGATTATGAACCTAGTGTGTCATTTTAAGGACTATTTTTTCAAAATAGTTTTTATTAATGTGTCTCATACTTATAAAAAAACCCTGCAATTATAGGTAGATTTGCAATTTTTCACCCATATTGGGTAGAATCTACTTTTTTGGCAAGGGTTTTGCTTGTAATACATAACAGTCGAACAAAAAAATCTGTTTTCCTCCTTAACGGCTGATCGAAATGGTTTCGAGCGGCCGTTTTTTTTTGGTGCAACTCAATGATTGATGGTTTCGTAAAAAGTCCGAAATAGACGGTCTCGTAAAAGCTCCGGGTTAATACCCTGTTATGTTTCAACATTTTCCTTTACAATCTCTATATGCATTGAATTCTCTTTTTCTTTTATGATCCGCTTAAATGCATCTCTGCTTTTGTCTTTTTCACCATTCGCATCATATATGAGACCAATATTATACAGTGCTTTATCCGACATCACAGGTTCAGACCCTGTGACGATCATTTCAAAATATTTTAGCGCATTGGCATAATCTTTTTTCTTTTCATAGGAGTGTCCGATACCGCTTAAAACCTGGTTTTCAAAAAAAGTATTGTGTTTAAAAGCTTTGAGCGATTCTTTATATAACTCGATGGCTTTATTATATTTTTTACCTTGATAACAGATATTGGCATAAACCACTTTAGCGATCTTACCACCTTCTCTATTTGAATACTTTTTGAAAAGCCCTTCGTATTCCTCAGCCATCTCAAGACAAGCTATTTCCGCTCCTTTGTCTTTCAGTACTCCTTCATATCGCAACTGAGCCTGTTTAAGCATAGTAAACGCATCATCGGCTGCTTTGTTTGAATAATAATGGTTTACTGATGCTGCAAGAAAAATGATGATAACCGCACTTAAAATGTACAATATCTGTTTTCGATAAACATTTCCGAATTGGATCAGCCGTGATGAAAAATGGAAAAATTCATCCGGTTCTTTTAGTAATTGTTTGCGGGTCTTTCTCTTTTTCTTTGCCATCCTTTCCTCCGAATTACAATTAATGGTTATTATTTCATTTTAAAATACATTGGTTTATCATAGGTCAAACATGTTGCCAATCCGCTGCCACCCGTCTTCGGGTATTGTTGCCCCCATAACCTGACACACTTCATATCCGCAAGCAGAAGCCAGGGAGCCACACTTTTCAAGGGGATAACCTCTCACAAGACCGAAAAGAAAACCCGATGCCCAAAGATCTCCGGCACCGGTCGTATCCACCGCGTTTCCGGCCCCCATTGGTTCAACAGACAGAATTTTTCCGCCATTGGCAATGGTGCTCCCTTTTTTTCCAATTTTCAGGATCGATATTTCCGCCAGGTTTGACATCGATTCAATCGCTTTTGTTTCGTCTGAATACCCGGTGAAAGCAAAGGCCTCATCCTCATTGGCAATCAGAATGTCGACATAGTCGACGATGATTTGATCAAGAATATCTTTGGATTCCTCAACAACAGTAAAACTGGCCAGGTCAAGAGAAATGGCGGCACCTGATTCTTTTACTTTTTCCAGGATCGATACTATTAAATCCCTATTAAACAGAAGATATCCTTCAATATGAACAATGGCCGCATTTTGAAAACAGCTGGTCGTAAAATCCTCAGGGATTGTTTCAGAAGATGCGCCAAGATATGTAAACATTGAACGCTGGGCATCAGGTGTTATTATGGAAAGAACCCTGCCTGTGGATAATGATGATGTAAAAAGAATGGGCTCAACATGGTGTTTTTTTAATACTGATTTATAGAAATCACCCATTTCGCCTTTACCGCACTTGCCAATAAATCGGGCCGGTCCACCGAGTTTACCGATTCCGACAACAGTATTGCAGGCCGAACCCCCGGGTACAATCAAAGGTTCACTGTTTGTCATTGCCAGCGTATCATCGATGAATTCCCTTTCAACCAGGGTCATTCCGCCCTTAACAGCACCGGTTTTTTCCAGGAATTCATCGGTTTCATGAACCAGCATATCAATCAAAGCAGAGCCTGTTCCCACAATCAGTTCTCTATCTGGCTTGATTATGTCACTAATACTCATTTTATTATTTATCCTGATTTCTAATTTGTTTCCTGGTTGTTTCCTGGTTTATTTATCCATAACACTTTGACCGTCACATGAATTTGTAAATATGAACGAAGCTTCTCCCTAAACTGTTCCGCTTTATTACCCTATGCTGAATAAAATACAAGTTCGGGCAATCGCACACAGGTTAATTTGTTCCCATATACTGCACCCGTATCTATACCGATTTTATTTGGCTGCAGTAACGGTTCAGGAAGCGGTGTATGCCCAAACACAACCTGTTTCCCAAAATCAAATTTTGATTTAATGAATTTTTTTCGTATCCAGAGAAGATCGTTATAATCCTGCAATTCCAAAGGAATTTTTTTCTTTAACCCGGCATGAACAAAAATATAACTATCTGTTTCATAATACAGAACAAGTGATTTATAAAAGTTTATATGTGAATCCGGCACTAAAGGTTCATCTGGCTGCCGAGATCTCTGCATGTAACTGTCCAAAGTTGGCTGCCCGCCGTTTATCAGATATGTCATTTTATCTTTTCCGGAAAGATATTTTTCAAGCATATCTTCATGGTTCCCCTTTAAAAAAACGGTTTCAGGATATTTACTCTTAAAATCAATAAGATATTCAACGACATCATATGAATCAGAACCCCTGTCGATATAGTCTCCCAGAAAAATAAGTGTATCGGTTTCTAAATCCGGATTGATCTTATCCATCAGCTTACACAGTTTATCATAACACCCATGTATATCACCGATAGCATACAATCTTCCCATAATTAAATCATCCTGACAATAAATGAACCCGTATAAATCGCAGTTCCGTTAATCAATGGATAAAACCTGTATTAATTACCTGATCATAAAACGTCGCCCGGGGCGGTCAATTCGGTAAATGCCCTCTTCTTGAGCTATTTTTAGAGCACCCAATATTTCGTTATTTGTTGGAAAACCGGAAATATCCTTAATTTCTTCAGCTCGCCCGCAAGGCCGGTATTGCGGCATAATATTCACATAACTATTGACCGAAATCTCTTTTGCAATAAACCGCATTATTTTCCTGGTTCCTGCATATCCCTTCGGCATCACAAGGTGTCGAACCAGAAGCCCCCGTTCCGCAATCCCATTTTCATTAATAACCAGATCACCCACCTGTCGGTGCATCTCAATCAATGCGCTTTTTGCTTTTTCCGGATAATTCCGTGCCTGGCATACGATCTCGGCCACATCCTTTTCCCAGAATTTAAAATCAGGCATATATATATCAATGACACCCTCAAGCAGTTTAAGCGTTTCCACACTATCATAGCCTCCGGAGTTATAAACCAGGGGGATGTTAAGCCCATTATCTGCTGCGATCTTAACAGCAGAAAGTATTTGGGGAACGATATGGGTAGGAGTAACAAAGTTAATATTATGACAACCCATATTCTGCAGATCAAGCATAATCGAGGCAAGTTTTTCAGAAGAGACTTTCTCGCCGTTTCCTTTATGACTGATATCATAATTTTGACAAAATATGCATAAAAGATTGCAGTATGTAAAAAAGACTGTACCTGATCCATTTGTTCCAACAAGGGGCGTTTCTTCGCCAAAATGAGGACTATAGCTTGAAACATAAACGCTTTGATTTGTTTTACAATGTCCAGTCTGCCCTGAATACCGATCAACTTTACATTCTCTTGGGCATAAGGTGCAGGAACGCAATATTTCAAAGGCTGATTCAATTTTTTTATTAAAAATACCTTTATTAATTGTTTGAATATATAATGGCTTAAATTGTTTCATATTGGTTTGACTTTAAATTTCGGTTTTTTCGAAAAATCCTTCATTTCACAGGTAGACAAATGATATGATGCTTGAAGACCATTCCATTTAGGGTTCGCGCAAAAATAAAATGTAAATTTGACGGTTTCGTAAAAAGTCCAACTTCTGCGTTGTGCTGTTTTTTGCAATCATTCAACTCCCCTGTTAAATAAAAAGTCAGATTTAACAGGGCGGGTCCGATAAGTACGCTTCATGATTACGAAATTTGCACATCTTGAATTTGAACTTTTTACGAAACCATCAAATTTATTTTTGCGCGAACCCTAAATATTCTTGACCAATATCTTTGTAGCGAGCCCTTTCCCCAGTACATAACGATTGTTGTCAATCGCCACGACCAGTTGTCTGTTACCCTGGCTTGTAATAACTTCTATTTCATCATTCACTTTCAGCCCCATCGTCATTAATCTCATACGCGAATTGGCCCCGCCGATGATTTCTTTGATTATTAATTTTTCTCCCTGTTTTGCCATATTCAGTGGGATCAATTGAACCCGATTTTCAAGACATTCAGAACAAATACCATAGATCTCCATTTTGTGTTGAAGAATATGAAAATGATGCTGTTGTGTAATCTTAAGCTGCATCGCCTCAAGCTGGTCATCCTGGAATTCAATGATCTTTCTGCATTTTGTGCATATCATATGGTCATGGTGCTGACCGAGATGACGATGCTCATATTTCTCCGGTTCGTTTTCAAACCTGATTTTATGAGCAAACCCGAAACGGCACATCAGATCCAGGGTTTCTCTGATAAAATCAGATTTTATATAAAAACCACTGCTTTCAAGAAGTTCAACCAGTTCATCAAAAGTGATATGGCGTTCAGTCTGTAAAAATATTTCAAGTATTTTAAATCGATCTTCAAAACGATCGATATACCCTTGCTCGAAAAGCTTTCGGAATTGATCTCGTTCCTGCTTATGTAAGTTTTTCCTCATTTCTGGTCCTGATGCTTCTGGTTTATCAATTCCGGCTATTTCCTGCAGATCGCTGCCTGTATTCAAAACAGCAGCTTATTTAATATTAAGAGAAAATGTGATTTACCATCATGATATATGTTATATTATTCGGCAGAAAACTGCTGCCTTGGCTGGGGTGTTTAATTATCGGGATGAACCGGGTATGTCGTATGTGGTACATGTGCCGCCGGAACAGGTTCTGGTCTGAGCACTGGGTCCTTTCCCGGTGCTTGAATGATTGTCCATACTGTAGTTCGTGCTGCTCAAGATTCGTTCAAAGTTCTCTGAACCGCACTTGGGGCATTTGACTTCATTTTTTTCATCCATTTTCATGGATAGCCATTCAAAAAACTCATCACACTTTAAACATTTAAATTCGTATATTGGCATCTTGGTTTCCCTGTATATTTTTGTTTACGCATATAAAACTATAAAATTTATTGTATTATATCATGGATGTCAAGAAAATGAAAAATAAAACTCGCATAAAATCGGGTGGTCTTAGAATTTGAAACCACTTCTATTCATTTTTTTCAAATTCGAGAAGTTCTCTGGCGTGCTCCAGGGTGGCATGAGTCATTTCAATACCGCCCATCATTCTGGCAAGTTCCTCGATACGTTCGTCTTTGTTCAGTGGATTAATTGCCGTTATTGTTCGCCCTTTTGATACACTCTTTGAGATATGAAAATGCTGCTTTCCAAATTTCGCAATCTGAGATAAATGAGTAATACATATGACCTGGTGATAATTCGCAAGCGCAGACAGCTTCCGACCAACCACCTCGGCCACACCACCTCCAATGCCCGCATCAACTTCATCAAATACAATCGTTTCAATCGAATCGGATTGAGCCAGTATGGCCTTTAAAGCCAGCACAATTCTTGAAAGCTCGCCACCGGAAGCCACCGATGCAAGGGGTTTAAGAACTTCACCGACATTGGGTGCGATTAAAAAACCGGCCCGGTCAAAACCTGTTTCATTAATGATTTTTCCATCAAATATCAGATGTGGGTCAGCACCTTTTTCAGCAGAACTATAATTTATTGATACTTGAAATTGTGTTTGTGGCATCTTCAACGTTTCAAGTTCCGTTTCAACCTCTGTCGCCAGTACTTTTGCAATAGATTTTCGCTTTTCAGAAAGCCGGCCGGCAAATTCTTCCAACGCCTTTCGCTCAGTTTGCAGATCTGCTTCAGTTTCAGCTATTTTTTCAGATATGTTCTCACTACCCTCAAGTTCAATTGTAATCGACTCAAGATGAGATATCACCTTTTCCAGTGAACCGCCATATTTCCGCTTCAGCTTGTTCAATGTATCCAGTCGTTCTTCTATCGATTCAAGGCGCTTCTCATCAGTTTTCACATTGGCTGAATATGACCTGAGATCCGAAGCAAGATCCTCCACCTGAAAAGAAATCTCTGCCAATGCCTCAGACTTCACGAGCAAACCGGGATCCACGCTGCCTGCTTTTTCAAGAATTTTCTTAACTTCAAAAATTTTGTCAATGATTGAACCCTGGGTACCGTATAGATTCTCCAGGCTTTCATGAACTGTCTGAAAAAGCAGTTCACTATTTTTTAACCGCACCCGTTCCCCTTCGAGTTCCGCATCTTCACCCGGTTTTATTGAAGCTTCTGCAATTTCCTTTTTCTGAAATTCAAGAAGGTCAATATATTCAGCCTGATTTTCTTTTTTTGCATCAAGCCGATTAAGCCTGTCAATCAGGGGAATAATGTCATTATATTTTTCTACTACTTTGGC
>JAUVGT010000048.1 GCA_030593645.1 Deltaproteobacteria bacterium | reverse complement strand
TATCGGTCGGTTCTATTTACGCCCTGGCAGGACTGGGTCTTGTTCTTGTATATAAATCGAGCCGTGTGGCAAACTTCGCGCATGGTCAAATCATTGCGGCGGGCGCTTTCATCACCTATGCCCTGACGGTCTGGGCGGGGGTTCCGATCTATTTTTCATTTTTAATCAGTATGGTCATCACATTTTTTCTGGCCATGAGCGTGGAGAAGATATTTTTGCGCCGGCTGATCGGGGAACCGATTATCTCGGTGATTATGGTTACCATCGGTTTAATGTCCATTTTGGATGGGCTGATATATTTGACACCGTTTGGATCTGAAAATTTTTCCTTTCCGGAATTCCTTCCGCAAACGCCCATCGAAATGTGGGGGGTTTCCATTTCCTGGACCAGGCTGGCGGGTGTCATTATTACAGGGATACTGATTGCGGGCTTTTCCTGGTTTTTCAAGAAATCGACCGTCGGAATTTCCATGAGGGCGGTATCGGACGATCAATTCGCGTCCATGTCGATCGGAATTTCAGTTCCCAAAGTCTTCGGACTGGCATGGGCGACAGCCGGGCTGAGCGCGGCGGCGGCCGGAGGAATCATTGGAAATATTACAGGGCTGAATTTTGATACGCTTCATTCTTTCGGGATCGTGGTTTTTCCGGTGGTAATCCTGGGCGGGCTCGATTCAATCCTGGGTGCGGTGGTCGCCGGGATTATTATGGGTCTCATCCAGCAATTTGCCGGCGGGTACCTGGACGGCAACTGGGGATTGAACAGTACCGGTGAGGTCATGCCCTATATTATTTTAGTGATCATTCTGTTATTTAAACCCCATGGATTATTTGGGGTACATGAAATTGAGCGAGTATAAATTATGTCAGCAAATCGTTGGTTAGCCACAGGTAATTATTTTACGACATACCGGGAAGAACAGAGACTATTCTCTACCAGTCTGGATCGAGCCATCTTTATTGTTTTTTTATTCTGTCTTTTTATCTGGCCGTTGATTTTTCCATTGAATAATAAATACATGCTTGTAATGGATAGTATTCTGATCGCTGTGGTCGCGGTCATCGGTTTAAACCTTGTGACCGGATTTGCGGGTTTGATCTCCATCGGGCATGCCGCTTTTGTGGGAGTCGGCGCGTATACGGTTGCGTCTTTCGCGAGGGTTTTGGGCAGTGACCATATCATTTTGACACACGCCTGGCCCCTGCTCATATTGATCGCGGGATTTGTCGGTGCTGTTTTTGGAGCGGTAGTGGGACTCCCTGCATTGCGTTTGAAGCATCTTTACCTCGCGATCGCGACACTTTCGTTTCAAATGATATTTGAATGGACCATCAATTTCATGACCTTTTTTAACCAGGGTCAGACCATTGCGGTGGGGCGGGTGTTCTGGTTTACGGGAAGGGTTGCCCGTAAAGAGCATTATTTTTTCTGGTATTATATTATCCTGGTTATTATTGTCATTACCGGTTTTGCGGTGCGCAACCTGCTCCGAACCCGTTACGGGCGGTGCCTGATCGCGGTCAGGGATAATGATCGGGCGGCAGATGCCATGGGGATGCATCCCGGTTTTACTAAAGTATATGCCTTTGCGTTGTCCGGGTTCCTGGCAGGAATCGCCGGGGGGCTTCACGCCTATCTTTTTACCGGTGTGGGATTTGAGTCCTTTACACTGCACCACTCCATATCGTATCTCGCCATGGCGATTGTCGGCGGATTGGGGACGCTGAACGGATCATTCTGGGGCCCGGTAGCCATTCAAACGCTGGAACTCCAGGTTGAGAGATTATCCGAACTGGCAGGTGATTATCTGCCGGCAGCAATGAATTTAACGACAGCCATGCGGCCCTTGACTTTCGGTTTGGTGATTGTTTTGTTTCTGATGTTTGAACCGAGAGGCATCGCGAACTGGTGGCGTATTGCTCGTTCTTATACAAAATTATGGCCCTTTAGATATTGATAGGAGCAGACTGATCATAGTGGATTCATTTATTTATTAACAGAGCTAACCATAAGGAGGGGAAAAGTGAAAACCAGGCGATTAATGATATTCGTAGCAATGATGGCGTTTATGTTTGTTATCGTTTCCTGTGGCCAACAGCAGCAGGAAGAAGAAGCAGTAAAAACAACTGTGGAGGCCGCAAAAGTATACAAATTGGGCTTATCTTTGGCCATTACCGGTCCGACATCAGATGCCGGGAACCCGTATTCCAAAGGTGTCGAAGATTTTTTTAAATATGTCAATGAAATGAAAATGCTGGGCGACGATACAATTGATTGTACGATCAGGGATGACCAGTATAAAACAGAAGTGACAAAAAGAAACTTTGAAGATTTTATCGGGCAGGGTATTGTACTCTATTTGAATTATTCAACCGGGAGCACCCTGGGACTGAAAAAAGATTTTGAAGAAGAGAAGATCGCGGTGATTCCCGCTTCGTTTCATGCGGGTAATCTTGTGGATTCCAACTATATTTTTCTGCCGATTGCATCCTATTCGGAACAAACCCTGGGATTGGCCGAGTATGTTGTTAACCACCATCAGGGGGCCACACCCAAGATCGCACTCTTTATCCATCCATCCGCGTTTGGTCGCGGTCCGGTTGCTGATGTTAAAAAAGCGATAGCCGCCGGCCTTGGTATGGAACTGGTGGAAATTGTTGAACACGGTAAGGACCTGGATAACACCGCGATGCTGAACCGGCTGATCAGTAAGGGTGTACAGTATGTTATATGTCAGACCATACAGTCTCCTGTAGCCACGATGATCAAAGACGCGAGCAGGTTAGGGATAGCCGCCAAAACGTTTGGAGAGTCAGGTAAAATTACTTTCATGGGTGCTCATTATACCGGTGGGAACGACCTGGTCGCTCTCGCGGGCTCAGCGGCGGAAAACTATTTCTGGACAACTTCCTATACTTTGACATCGGAACCGGGCGAAGGCGCAAAAGCCCAGCTCGCACTGGCCAAAAAATACGGCCGTGATGACAAATTCGCTAATTCTCATAATTACGCCAATGGTATCATGGTCGCCCAGGTCGCGTTTGAGGCTATTCGGCGTACAAAAGCCAGAGGTCTGGAAGTAAACAGGGAAAATTTATATAATGAAATGAATGCCATGAACGGCTTGAATTCATTTTATCCTGTTACGACGGTGGGTCCTGTAACTTACGCGAACGGGGACCATGCGGGAGTGGACACCTTACAGTTATACAGGGTTGAAAATGGCGTATTTAAGAGGGTCGGCGCGCCTTTTGCTTCCGAGTTTATCAAAAAAATTAAATAACCTTATCACCGGGACGAACCGAATGAAGCGGTTCGTCCCTTTGAAAAAAGTTTAGATCTGATTCACAAGCTGAAATGGTTTCAAAACTATCAATCGGGTGCAGGGGCTGCCCACTGTGGACGCCCTTTGTTTATAGATAACATAAGCTCGAAAACTGCCGCATAGAACTTTTAAAAATGGAAAATGAAAAAAAGAAAATAAATATGCTGGAAGTCAATAACATAGAAGTTGTGTATAATGATATTGTCCAGGTATTAAGGGGAGTGAGTTTAGATGTCCCCGAAGGCGGGATTGTATCTCTGCTCGGAACAAATGGAGCCGGGAAAACCACAACTCTGCGGGCAATCAGCGGGCTGCTGAAACCGGAAAACGGTTTTATTCGTGAAGGATATATTAAGTTTCAGGACAACGATATCACCAATGTTCTGGGTACTGAAGTTGTCAAACTGGGAGCGGTCATGGTTCCTGAAGGCCGCAGGGTCTTTAAACATCTTACCGTGGATGAAAATATCCGTGTGGGGTCTATCACCCGTAAAGACGGATCACAGAGCATAAAGCAGGACCATGGGCTCATGTACAAACATTTCCCGCGGCTCAGAAACGTCACACACCGTATGGCGGGGTATTGTTCGGGCGGGGAGCAGCAGATGATCGCTATCGCGAGAGCACTGATGGCATCACCTGATATGCTGATGCTGGATGAACCGTCTCTCGGTCTCGCGCCCTTGCTTGTAAAGGAAATATTCGAGAATATCCAGAAAATTAATAAAGAAATGGATACGACGATTCTTGTGGTCGAGCAAAACGCGAAAATAGCCCTGGAAATATCGGATTACGCTTACATCATGGAATCCGGAAAGGTTGTTCTGGAAGGTCCCTCAAAGGAGCTTCAGAACAATCCGGATGTAAAGGAATTCTATATGGGTATTACCCAGGGTGGGGGAAGAAAATCCTTTAAAGAAGTAAAATCATACAAACGCCGTAAACGCTGGATGTAGTTTTGATATGAAGCATTTCTAATCTCCCGACCTCCAAGGAGGGAATATACAATGAAAATACTGGTGGCATATAACGGATCTGAAGAGTCAAAACGGGCTCTTGAATTGGCTAGTGACCATGCAAAGATAACCGATGGGACAGTTTATGTGATGACTTCAATGGAGGGCGGTACAGGGGAAACCCTGGAAGAAATCACCGAAGCTAAATTAAATCTTGATTTTGCGCAGGAAAGCCTTGAAAAAGAAGGAATTCAATGTGAAGTAAACCAGATGGCGCGAGGACTATCCCCTGGTGAAGATATTATAAGATTTTCTGAAGAAAACGAAATCGATCATATTTTTGTCGGGATAGAAAAAAAATCAAAAACCAGGAAGCTGCTGCTCGGTTCCACCGCGCAATACATCATCCTGAAAGCAGACTGCCCGGTGACGACCATCCGGTAATATATTAAGGGATTTAAACCATGGGACTCTACGATTTCACATTTTATGATTTGATCAATCGAAATTCTGCCTGTTATGAAGACCGGCCGGCCTGGTATGAAGTTGATGACGGAAGAAGTTTGACATTCGGTATGTATAAGGAAATCGTCGACAGGTTTGCCTACGGACTGATGGATATCGGTATAAAAAAAGGCGACCGTATTGGAGTACTTGGAAAGAACTGCCTTGAGTTTTTTTTATTATACGGCGCGGCATCGGCTCTGGGGGCGATCGTGGTGCCTGTTAACTGGAGGCTTTCTACTGATGAGATTATTTATAATTACATTGACAGCGAACCGGTGTGCCTGTTCGTTGAACAGCAGTACCAGCGAATCATCGAAGAAAATAAACACAAGATGCCATCTGTTCAGAATTATTATAATTTGAAAATTGACGGTGGGGATTTTATTGACATCGGGTTTTTGATGAAAAACAAGGGAGAACTGGAGTTACCTGATGTATCTTCAGATGATGGCTTTGTGATTATATATACGGCTGCGGTTGAGGGTAATCCAAGGGGCGCACTGTTGAGCCATGGAAATATGATGCTTGCGAATCTGCAATTGAATTATCTTTTTGGTCTGACTACCGAAGATGTTCATCTGAATCTTCTTCCGCTTTTTCATGTGGGCGGTCTTTTTATGGCCACCAACGCTTTCCACGCCGGTGCTTTGAATGTGAATATGAGTAAATTTAACGCATTAAAAGCGGTTGAGCTGATCGCAGAACACAAGGTAACAGTCATATTTGATTTTTCACCGATACTCTCCGCGATCCTTGGAGAAAATGAAAGAACCGGGATTAATATAAATTCTCTTCAGTTGGTATTGGGCCTGGATACATCCGAGACCATCGAAAAGTACCAGGAACGTACCGGTGGTAATTTCTTCTGTATGTACGGGCAGACCGAAACGTCATGCCTGGCCACTTTCGGGAAATACAATGATAAACCGGAATCAGCCGGCAGAGTTATTCCTATGGCTGAAATCAGGCTTGTTGATGATTTTGATCATCCGGTTGAAACCGGTCAGCCGGGTGAAATCGTGATTAAAGGTCCAATGGTCTTTAAAGGCTACTGGAATCTCCCCAAGGAAAATGATCATATTTTTCGTAACGGATGGCATCATACCGGTGATCTGGGTCGTTTTGATGAAGAAGGTTTTCTCTGGTATACCGGCCGGAAAGCGGAAAAAGAACTGATCAAACCGGGAGGGGAGAATGTATACCCTGTTGAGGTTGAGAACGTAATCATGCAGCATCCTTCTGTAGAGGAGGTGGTTGTATTTGGTGTACCCCACCCGAAATGGAAAGAGGGTATCAAGGCGGTCTGCCGGCTTAAAGCGGGACATGATGTTGAACCGAGCGAATTGATCGGTTTTGTGGGTGAACTGATTGCAAGTTATAAAAAACCGCAGTATGTCGAATTCGTCAATGAACTACCGATAAAGAGTGACGGCTCGCCGGATAGAGAAAAGATCAAAGAGCTATACGGTGGGCCCCAGGAATAACTCTTCAAATCAAGTAACCGCAAAACTCCATTGACAAAAAAAATCCAATGTAGTTATACATATGTTGATTTTTGAACTCTTTACGAAACCGTCACATACTGACTTTTTACGAGGCTATCAAATGATTAGAACGGAAATATCGCTGTTTATGAAGAATATTCCTGGTGAATTCGGTCGGCTGACAAAAATGTTTGCTGACTCTCAAATAAATATTGACGCCGTTACAATACAGGACGCGTCAGGCTATGTTCAGGAGCTTTTTCGCGCCAGGGGGAAATCGTTGAAGCGAATCGCATCTCCGGCGAGCTACAACTCAATGCGTAAAGATTCAGCCCAGTTCGCCCTGGTCCGCCTGTTGTGTGATCACACTGAAAAAGCAGTGGATCTTTTAACAGAAAACGATTACGTTTTTGACACCATACCTGTGATTGCCATAAAGCTAGAGAACAAACCCGGTGCCATAGCTGAAGTTTCCAATAAATTCGGGGAAGAGGGGCTTAACATCAATTATGTATACGGCTCTGTTTCAGCTCCGGATGAAAAGTGCCTGTTTGTATTCAGCCCGGGGGATATTGAGAGTGCTGCCAAAATATTCTGTGAAAAGTAGTTTATTTATATTCGTAAAACCCGCGCCCTGTTTTTCTGCCAAGCCATCCGGCTTCCACATACTTTCTCAGGAGTGGACACGGCCGGTACTTTGAATCGCTGAAACCATTGTAAAGTGTTTCCATAATCGCAAGGCAGGTGTCGAGACCGATCAGATCGGCCAGTGCCAGCGGCCCCATGGGATGGTTCATCCCGAGCTTCATTACCATATCAATGTCTTCAGTTGTCCCCACATTGTGGTAAAGACAATAGACCGCTTCGTTCAGCATCGGCATCAGGATCCGATTGGCGATAAAACCGGGATAATCATTTGCGACAGCCGGTGTTTTATTAAATCGTTCAGAAATATTCCAGGTCATTTTGAACGTATCATCCGAAGTTTCAATCCCCCTGATGATCTCAACAAGCTTCATTACGGGTACCGGATTCATAAAATGCATACCGATGACTTTTCCGGGCCTGTTGGTCTGGGCGGCGATCCTGCCGATGGGAATGGATGATGTATTGGTGGCAAGTATGACATGTGACGCGCAGATATTATCAAGATCCTTAAAAATTTTGAATTTAAGGGATTCGTTTTCAGTGGCCGCTTCAACAACAAAATCGGCTTTGCCCAGGTCATTGATATCGGTACTGGTTTTTATCCGCCCTAAAACAGTCGTTTTATCATCATCTGTTATTTTTCCTTTTTTTACACTTTTGGCCAGTATTTTCGTAATGGTTCCCAACCCTTTACCGACAAACTCTTTTTTTATGTCATTCATTATCACATTCAGTCCGCTCATGGCCGCGACCTGAGCGATTCCATTCCCCATCTGACCCGCACCAATTATACCAAATGTTTTGATATCCATATTACTCCCCCCATTACACCTTATTTATCGTTTTACAATCATCGCAACAGCCTCGCCGCCGCCAAGACAAAGTGATGCGAGACCTGTTTTTTTATCCTGTTTTATCATTTCATGAATAAGTGTTATAAGTACTCTGCAGCCGCTTGCCCCTATTGGATGGCCCAGGGCCACGCTTCCGCCGTTAACATTAACTATAGAAGGGTCGAGATCAAGTTCTCGTAACACCGCTAATGTTGACCCGCTAAACGCTTCATTGATCTCATACAGGTCTATTTCATTTTTTGCAATACCTTCTTTTGAGAGGCATTTCGGGACGGCCAATATGGGCGCCACAAGAACATATTTCATGTCAATTCCATAAGATGCCTGGGCGCCGATAGCCGCCATGGTTTTACATCCCAGTTCATCCGCCTTTTCTCTTGACATCACAACCACAGCTGCCGCACCGTCACTGATGATTGACGCATTCCCCGCTGTCCCTCTGCCGTCTTCCTTAAATGCAGGTTTCATTTTTGAAAGGGCGTCGTACGATGTTTCCCTGGGGCATTCATCTTTACTGAAAACCGTCGTTGGTTTCTTTCTTCCAATTATTTCGATCGGCATGATCTCATCATCAAATGTACTGTTTTTTACGGCGGACAGCGCCCTTTTGTAGGATTCAGCAGCGTAATGATCCTGATCCTCACGGCTGATATTATACTTTTCAGAGCAGAGCTCATTGGAAATACCCATGTGAAAGTCATTGACAATATCCCAGAGGCCGTCGTGAACCATGTGATCCTGTAGATCGCCTGTACCCATTCGGTATCCAAACCGGGCTTTTTCGAGATAATACGGCGCCATAGTCATGTTTTCCATTCCACCGGCAACCACAACTTCCGCATCACCGGTCTGTATAGCCTGTGCCGCAAGCATGACTGATTTCAATGCCGAGCCGCATACCTTATTAACGGTGATGCATTCAACTTCCCATGGCATCCCCGCGGAGACAGCAGCCTGTTTCGCTGGATTCTGACCGTAGCCGCAAGGGAGAACCTGCCCCATGATGACTTCATTGACACTTTTCGTTTCAATCCCGGCCCTTTTGACCGCTTCTTCGATGACAAGAGCGCCCAGTTCTGTCGCCCCGATATTACCCAGCGTGCCGTTATAACTGCCCAGGGGTGTTCGCACCGCACTTACGATAACCGCTTCCTTCATTAGGTATCTCCTTTATGCTTTTTACATATTTCTTCTGTATTTTCCGCCAACATCATAAAGAGCCTGTGTAATCTGGCCAAGAGAACATACCCTGACCGTGTTCATCAGCTCGGTGAATATGTTTGCTTCGGAAAGGGCCGCTTTTTGGAGCCTTTTAAGGGCTTCAGGTGCCATGTCTTCATTTTTTTTCATGAAATGTTTCAGGCGATTCAATTGTGATTCTTTTTCTTCGTCCGTCGCTCTTGCAAGTTCAACACAATCTGTTAATTCTTCCATGTTGGCATCAGGGTCACGGAACGTGTTCACACCGACTATAGGGTGTTCGCCGGTATGTTTCAGATGCTCATAGTAAATTGATTCTTCCTGGATTTTACTGCGCTGGTAACCTGTTTCCATCGCACCCAGCACGCCGCCCCGGGTGGTAATCCTGTCAAACTCCATAAGGACTGCCTCTTCAACCAGGCGGGTGAGTTCTTCAACAATAAAACTTCCCTGATTCATGTTTTCATTTATGGTAAGACCCCATTCCCTGTTCAGGATCAGCTGAATCGCAAGCGCCCTTCGAACCGATTCGGTGCTCGGTGTTGTAATGGCCTCATCAAAGGCGTTGGTATGAAGACTGTTGCAATTGTCGTAAATCGCACAAAGTGCCTGAAGTGTGGTTCGAATATCATTGAACTGGATATCCTGACTGTGGAGAGAACGGCCGGAAGTTTGAATATGATATTTCAACATCTGGGATTGTTTTGATCCGCCATATTTATGTTTCATTGCGATAGACCAGATGCGACGGGCCACCCTTCCAATAACGGTGTATTCCGGATCCATGCCGTTTGAAAAGAAAAAAGACAAGTTCGGTACGAAACTGTCTATGGGCATACCTCTTGACAGGTAATACTCAACATATGTAAAGCCGTTTGCCAGGGTAAAAGCGAGCTGTGATATGGGATTCGCGCCTGCTTCGGCAATATGATAACCTGAAATCGAAACCGAGTAAAAATTCCGGACATTGTTTTCGATGAAATATTCCTGGATATCACCCATCATTTTCAGGGCGAATTCAATGGAGAAAATACAGGTGTTCTGACCCTGGTCTTCCTTGAGTATATCTGCCTGAACCGTACCGCGGACATTGGAAAGTACCATCGAACGGATTTTTTCATATTCCGTTTTAGAAGGGTCTTTTTTGTTTTCGGCCCTGAATTTTTCCACCTGCTGATCTATGGCCGTGTTCAGAAACATGGCCAGCATGATCGGTGCCGGGCCATTGATTGTCATCGATACGGACGTGTTTGGCGCGCAGAGTTCAAATCCGTCGTAAAGAACCTTAACATCATCAAGGGTACAGATGCTTACCCCGGATGTGCCTACTTTACCATAAATATCGGGGCGTTTATCAGGATCGTAACCATACAGTGTTACGGAGTCAAAAGCGGTGGACAAACGCTTGGCTTCATAATTGGCGGAGAGAAGCTTAAACCGCCTGTTGGTCCGGGCCGGATCCCCTTCGCCCGCAAACATTCGGGTTGGATCTTCATCAACACGCTTTAAGGGGAAAACACCTGCGGTAAAGGGAAACCGGCCGGGTACGTTTTCTTTCCTGAGCCATTTGTAAATCTCCCCGGGGTCTTTGAAACCGGGGAGAACGATTTTGGGTATTTTCTGATGGGACAGGGATTCCTTATATAGGGGTACCCGAATTTCACGATCCCTGACATGATAAACAAATTCTTCTTCACGATATGCCGCCTCAATTTCTTTCCATTCTTCAAGGAGACGGGCGCTTTCATTGTTAACAGATTTTTGCGCGTTTACGATTTCTCGTTTAAGATTCGAGATATGATAATCAGAGCCGTACCCGATATATTTTACTGATTCTTCCAGGTGCCATACTTTTCGAACCGCGTCGGCCTGCTCATTTGTTTCTTCATGATATGTTCGTATTGCGTCGGTGATTTCAGATAGGTACCGGGTCCGTTCAGGCGGAATGATAACGGTTTTTGATGTGGATGTTTTTGTATTTATTCTCGGCAGGGTGGAGTTAAATTTTACTCCTGTTTTTTCTCCAATGATATCAAGAATGGAATGGTAAAGAGCGGTCACGCCATCATCATTGAACTTGGATGCAATGGTTCCAAACACGGGCATATCCTCGGGAGATACATCCCAGACTGTTTTGTTGCGCTGAACCTGCTTCCTGACATCACGAACCGCGTCTTCTCCCCCGCGTTTTTCAAATTTGTTGATTACAACCATGTCCGCGTAATCGAGCATATCTATCTTTTCCAGCTGGGATGCCGCGCCGAATTCACTGGTCATCACATAGATCGATATGTCCACCAGGTCGATGATTCTTGAATCGCCCTGCCCGATACCGGCGGTTTCGGCAATGATCAGATCATAGCTTGCCGCTTTAGCTATTTCTAATACCTCTTTTAGCGCCTCTGGAATTTCGGTTTGTGATTTCCGGGTGGCAAGAGAGCGCATGTAAACCCTGGGATTTTCGATGGCATTCATCCGTATCCTGTCACCCAGAAGGGCTCCACCGGTTTTTCGGCGTGATGGATCACAGCTGATAATCGCCACATTGATGTCATCAATATCATGTAAAAGGCGCAGTATTAATTCATCGGTCAGTGATGATTTCCCAGCGCCGCCGGTTCCGGTAATTCCGATAACAGGTATTCTTTTATTCGAAGCTTTCTTTTTAAGACCGGACATGATCGTGGAAAGGTGATCGTCATTTCTTTCCTTGGCCTGCTCAACCACTGTGATGATGTTCGCCACCAGGGATTTGTTATCCGGCGACAGATGATCAATATCTATATTCTTTACGCTTACTGTTCGAAAATCGATCTGTTTTGCAAGGTGATTAATCATACCCTGAAGTCCCCATTTTGTGCCGTCTTCAGGAGAATATATCTTGGTTACCCCGTATTTTTCCAGCTCTTTTATTTCATCCGGGACAATAACACCGCCGCCGCCGCCAAAAACTTTTATATGGGATGCACCGCGTTCTTTTAAAAGGTCAATCATGTATTTGAAGAACTCCACATGTCCGCCCTGGTAGCTCGATACCGCGATTCCCTGGGCGTCCTCTTCAATGGCAGCATCCACAATTTCAGTCACCGAACGATTATGCCCCAGGTGGATGACCTCCACTCCGGTACTCTGAAGAATTCGGCGCATAATATTAATGGCAGCGTCATGTCCGTCAAAAAGAGATGTGGCAGTCACCACCCTGATATTGTTCACCGGTTTATAGATTTCCACTTCAGCAGTCATATTTCCTCCTGATACTATCTATCTGAATAAACCAAGAATAAACTTGGTTTGATGTTCGATGTAATCTTCAATGGTATAATGGCGTCCCAGGTACCAGCGGCGGAAAGTCCACATATGGCCCAGTACCGAAATATTGTGTGCCGCAAGCTCAATAGACTGCTCATCAAGTTTAAGATCACCGGATGAAACCAGTTGCGCGAGCACTTCTATAAACAGACCTGTGATCCTGAGCTCATTTTCAAGTACCTGTTTCTGCCACTGGGGGGGCAGGGATCGTGTCTCCTGGTAAATCAGAAGGATAAAGTCACTCATACGATGGCATACCAGAAAGTATTCCCGAATCACTTCAGCCAGTGCATTTCCGCCCTGTTTGGTTCTGGTCATCGCTTCTTCCATTCCTTTGGATACTTCGGTATGAATCGACTCACAAACCAGGTATAATACATCCTCTTTTGAAGCAATGTATTCATAGAGTGAACCGATTGAAAAACCGACTGCCTGAGCGATTTGTCTCGTGGTGGTTTTGTGAAAACCCTTTTCGACAAAGAGATTGACTGCAGCATCCACGATCTGACGCCGTCTTCGTTCCACAAGATCAGGATTTTTTACCTGGGTTGGAATGTCATCTGTTTTTGCGGGTTTTTGTTTCATAGTATAAACATTTTTAAATATTCCGAGCGAGCGCTCATTCATTATTACCATGGGGATCATTTTATTGTCAAGGTTTTACCCGGAGATGATTTAAAAAAAATATTGGATGGGGATGAATCGGTATTTGTAAAAAAATGAGATAGTTAACGTTTAACTGAAATCCATTGTTTTTGACGGTTTTACATGCCATGGCCGGTCATTTTTTTATCAAAAACCTGTTGACAAATTTGAATGGGTATATATACAATAAACCGACTGAGCGCTCGTTCGAATTATTGCCCGGTTCGTTTTTTCCTGTGAAGTATCAATGATTAAGGGTATGGTTACAGCGCTCAGTAAATATCTGCCAAATGGTGATACCGGCTGGAGAGTTAATATAAATATTTGTTTATATGTGTGAAAATGCAATGCACATATTAGGTGAAAGGAGGTTGACTTGGACTTTGACCTTACAACAGAACAGGAAATTATTCGTTCTACCATTAGGAAATTTGCCGAGACCGAAATTTCCCCGATCGCAGGCGAACTGGATGAAAAAGAGGAATTTTCAGCGGAGCTGACACAGAAAATGGGTGAGATCGGGTTGTTTGGCATGTTCGTATCTGAGAAATATTCCGGTCAGGGAATGGACTATGTCTCCTACATTATAGCCACAGAAGAGATCGCCCGGGTTGATGGATCGCAGGCGGCTACTGTTGCTGCAGGGAATTCTCTTGGAATCGGCCCGATATATTATTTTGGAACGGAAGAGCAAAAAAAGAAATATCTCCCCAGTCTTTGTACGGGTAAAAAACTCTGGGGCTTTGGCCTGACAGAACCGAATGCGGGCTCAGACGCGGGCGGAAGTAAAACCACAGCTGTTCAGGACGGAGATGACTGGGTCATAAACGGGTCCAAGATTTTCATTACAAACGCGGCCTGTGAGCTCACGTTGGGAATCACTGTGCAGGCCGTGACCGGAACAAAAGACAATGGGAAGCCGGAACATACATGTTTTTTAATGGATTATGACACACCCGGACTCAAAGCGGTCCCCATGAAAAAAAAGATGATGTGGCGGGCCTCCAACACCGCGGAACTTTATTTTGACGATGTCAGGATACCCAAAGAGAATGTACTTGGAAAAAGGGGTGACGGTTTTCATCAGATGCTGAAAACCCTCG
Source organism: Deltaproteobacteria bacterium (assembly GCA_030593645.1). GTDB lineage: Bacteria > Desulfobacterota > Desulfobacteria > Desulfobacterales > JAUVGT01 > JAUVGT01. Next base: position 2,655 of record JAUVGT010000048.1, on the reverse strand, counting down.
ACGGCGGAAGACTTTCAATCGGTGCGATGGGACTTGGCGGCGCGCAGGGGGCCTACGAGGCCGCCTTAAAATACAGCAAGGAACGATCACAGTTCGGTCAGCCCATATGCAAATTCCAGGCTTTGGCATTCAAACTGGCTGACTGCGCGGTTGAAATTGAATGTGCAAGGAACCTGATGTATAAAGCATGCTGGTTGAGAGACAACAGCAGGCCGTTTGAAAAAGAGGCTGCCATGGCCAAACTCTACTGTTCGGAGGTAATGGGCAGGGTGGTTAATCACGCAGTACAGATTCACGGCGGATATGGCCTGATGAAGGAGTATAGTGTGGAGCGGTTTTACAGGGACCAGAAACTTCTTGATATCGGGGAGGGAACTTCAGAGATACAAAGAATTGTTATTTCACGGTATATTGGGTGCTGATTATACCGGGCTACTCCATGACATTCCGCCAAAACTGAATTTTTTAACAACGCTGTCAAGACCCCGGTTCCGGTAAGGGGTGTAAATGTGAATCATTATTAATGAGGAGACAACCATGAATGATAAAATCCTCCTGAGAGAAGAAAAAGATGGAGTTCTGGTACTTACGCTGAATCGTCCGAATGTGATGAATTCCCTGAATTTTGATCTGCTGAACGAGCTGAAAGCTGTGATTGAAGATGTTCGATTTAACCAGGCAATCAGGGTGGTCATTATAACGGGAAATGGAGAGAAGGCATTTTGTTCCGGGGCGGATCTGAAGGAAAGAATGACCTTAAGCCCTTTGGAAGTCAAGCAGTATATATATACCATCCGGAATCTGTTAACCATGATTGAAGCTTTAAACAAACCGGTTATTGCCGCGGTTAACGGTATTGCACTGGGAGGCGGGACTGAGCTGGCACTTGCGTCTGATATCCGTATTGCATCTCATAACGCGTCCATGGGTTTGACGGAAACACGTCTTGCGATTATTCCCGGAGGTGGTGGTACCCAGAGACTGCCGAGGATTGTGGGCCGCGGAAAGGCAAAAGAACTTATATTTACAGGCCGGCGTGTAGACGCAAAAGAGGCACTGGACATCGGATTGGTAAACCAGATTTGTGATGTGAAGGATCTGATGGGAGAGTGCGTGAAAATGGCGGCAATGATTTGCGAAACCGGTCCGATTGCCATTGAACAGGCAAAATACGCCATTAATTTTGGTGTGGAAACAGATATCCATACAGGGCTTGCGATTGAATCAAATGCCTATTGGGTAACGATTCCAACTGAAGATCGGCTTGAGGGCCTGGCCGCGTTCCGGGAGAAGAGAAAGCCTGTTTATAAAGGGAAGTGATATAACAAGAAAGTGCCTTGTGATCTAAAGTGAACTAAAGTTCCGTCGCCGCTAAAGCTATGCGGACAGTACCGGAGTCGCTATAAGCTTCATCTTTTTTAAATAAAAACAGATAGAATTCATTCACTTTAGGCACTTCCAACTTTAGTGCACTTTAGGCACTTGTTGAATCCCCTTAAGGGGTGACCCACCGTCGCTAAAGCTATGGCGGACAAGTCAAAGCCGGGCCCTTTGGCCCCGTATCTTTACTAATAAAAGGAGCAAAGTAAAAAAATGACTGAATACGATTACTGGAAAATATTTCCTAGAATGCCAAAAAAAGTAACAATCGGAGATATCACCGCAAGAGATGGATTTCAGCATGAAGAGAAATTTATATCCACTGCGGCGAAGATTTTTTATATCGAAGAAGCAGTATTTGCCGGAATAAAAAATATTGAAGTCACCAACCTGGGAAGCAATTATATTATGCCCCAGTTCAGGGATGCCGAAGATGTATTGACCCACCTGCGAAGCGATCGTTTCAAAAATCGCTGTGAGAAAAAGGGGATTAATTATGATGACCTGTGCTTTACCGCGGTCACAATTCGCGAATCAGGCGTAAACCGGGCCATTGACCTGGCAGAAAAGGGGATTGGTCCTGATCGGCTCCTGATGATGGTTTCAACCGAGGAAGAGCACCATTTTGCCAATTCTTCAACCACTCTCCCGGAATACTGGAAGGAAGCTGAACGCAGTATTAAGAAATGTAATGATGCCGGTATGATTATGTGCGGTACAGTCAGTACAATATGGGGCAGCCCCATTGGTGGAGCCACGGATTTGAAGGATGCAGTAGAGTTTTCGAAAAGATGGCTTGAAATCGGAGCACATGATATTGAGCATGCCGATCATGATGGCAGTGCTTCGGCCCATGAAGTATACAGGTATTTTTCCATGGTGCTGGACGAGATGCCGAACCCGGAGCTGCATATCGCGCATTTTCATGAAACCAAGCGCATGGCTTCCGCTTCAATACTGGCATGCCTGCAGGCAGGGATTACGTGTTATGAGGCCACATTCGGAGGGCTGGGCGGACAACCATCCAACTTTCTCGATGACTGCCCCGTAAAAGGGACCGGTGAATATTATTATGATCCGCGGTATGTGGGGCTGGTGACCCTGGAAGATACAGTTGTTCAGATCGATGAAATGGGTATTGAGCATGGATTTGATGTCGACCGTATACTATGGCTTGGTGGTAGAATGGAAAAGACCATTGGCCGGAGATTAAGATCCGAGGCGGTTATCAATGGACGAACGTTGAAAGAAGGCCATATGGAGCATGCCAGACCG
>JAUVGT010000440.1 GCA_030593645.1 Deltaproteobacteria bacterium | reverse complement strand
AATGATTCGAACTTCAGCATAGGCGCCGGGCGGTGGTCCGGCATAAACTACGCGATCTCCGACTTCGACTTCGGTCACATCTTTGCCAATGGCCTCGACAATACCAACGCCTTCCAATCCGGGCGTAGCCGGAAGGGCGGGCAGTGGGTAGAAGCCGGTGCGGTTATACACATCAATAAAATTGAGACCAATGGCCTCTTGGCGGAGCAGAACTTCATCTGATCCTGGTTGACCCGGATCATATTCCTCCCAGAGCAAAACCTCAGGCCCACCTGTTTCAAATATTCTAATGGCCTTTACCATAATACTCTCCTTTCAGTTCTACCTTACGAATTTTACTTTGTCACATTCCCAGACTCCCTCTATTAAGGGGGATTCTGATTCTCACATTGAACACCTTCTGCTGTACTGATTGCTTAAAATCTCGATATTTTCATCGATTGATTGAATTGCGGATGTTTATTGAATCAATCTTTTCCGCATTGCTCCGAGGGCAAGGTTTGTAAAGAAAAGAAAAAATGCGGTCAAGTACCCGATACTGATTATCGGTGAAATTTCGTTGGTTCCGATGCTGAACAGACGGGCCAGTTCGGCCAGATGGTAGAGAGGGAAGGCGAGTGCAACGGGCTGCGCCCATACAGGCAGATTGGAAACAGGGAAAAAGGTTCCGCTGAACAAAAACATGGGTGTAATGAAGAGAAATATCGGAAGATTGAACATGTCGATGGTAGGGATTATCCCTGTAAAGAACATGCCGATGGCTCCGAAAGCCAACCCGCCGAAAAATGCCAAAGGAATCAGCAACAGTCCAACGGGAAACTGAACAAATCCCATTAGACCAAGGACAGTTAACATGATCGTCGCAGCACCCACCGACTTGGTGGCGCTCCAGGCAATTTCGGCGATGATGATTTCCTCTAACGACAGTGGTGTTGCCAGCATGCCGTCAAAAGTCTTCTGATAATACATGCGGACAAATGATGCATAGGTAGTTTCAAAAAACGCATTCCACATTACAGCAGTGGCGATCAATGCTGGTGCAATGAACTCCGTGTATGAAAGATCTACCCCACCGTATTTCACATTGCCGATCAATCCACTGAAGCCCAAACCGAAGGCCAGAATATAGAACAGCGGTTCAAGTAGAGGCGTCAGAAAGTTCACCTTCCAGATTTTCTTGTAAACCACCAGGTTTCTTTCCCATACCCTCAGAAAACGCAATGAAAATAGAGAAGGATCAATCATTCTCGCAGTTCCCTTCCCGTTAAACGTAAAAATACATCTTCCAGTGTGCTGTTGCGGTAAATGCACTTTTCATTGCAGAATCGTTCTCGAATGGTGTTGTTCAGACCCTTTCCTTCAGGCTCATACAATATCAGGCGTCGGCCAAGATCATCGTGCTCAATGGCGTGTTCTTTTACATATTCGATCAGTGCCTGATCTGGTCCTTCGATTTCGATGATATTTTTACCGGCATACCGGTCGATTAAGTCTTCAGGGCTACCATCCACCAGAATTTCACCATGATCCATAATAACCAGACGGTCACAGAGGCGGGAGGCTTCTTCCATGTAATGTGTGGTAATCACGACGGTCAACCCGGTCTTTTTAAGCTCTTCCAGTTTTTCCCAGACCTGGTGCCGGGACTGGGGATCAAGCCCGGTCGTGGGCTCGTCTAATATCAGAAGTTCCGGCCGGTTGATCAGCGACCTGGCCAAAATCAGCCGGCGGGCCATTCCACCGGAAAGCTCCATGACCTTGGAATCTTTTTTATGGCTCAGGGCAAAAAAATCGAGAAGCTCCCTGGTCCGTTCGGCGGCCTCTTTTTTGGGGATTAAAAAGTATCCGGCGAACACGTGTAAATTTTGTTCTACACTCAAGTCCGGATCCAGGGTGTTTTCCTGTTGACAAACACCAATTCTGGCTTTAATCCTGCGGAAGTGAGTGTTGATGTTCATACCGAAGATATGCAGCTTACCCCGAGTCGGTGGTGAAAAGCCGTACAGCATTCGGATCGTTGTGGTTTTGCCGGCGCCGTTGGGACCAAGCAGACCAAAAACTCACCCCCTTTCACAGAAAATGAAATTTCGTTCACAGCCGTAAATCCACCGAATTGTTTTATCAGATCTTGAATTTCTATGATTTTATCCATTTGGGTGGCCACATAAAATAAACACTAATTCGAGTCGTCTACCGGAGGGAATTCATATTGAGAAACCCTAATGGGAACAAAAAATAGCCTGTATTTTATACTACTTTAATTAAGGATCAAGGTTTGAACCCAATCCCTTCGGATTTCTCCGATCCTGCTGAATTATAGCTGATTCAAAATGGTCGACTATGAAACGGTACACAATTTTTATTGATTCTTTTTCTTTTCCTGCTTCTCCTTGCGTTTTTCTTTAATGGTTTTTGCCGCCTTCTTTTTCACATCCTTTTTGGCGTCTCTTGGCTTTCCCATTATTTTCCTCCTCAGTAAAGCATTAACGTATCAGCCCGGAAATTGCACGGGTTTGGAGCGTCCATTTACAGGGCACCGGGAGCAAAACTGTTGTGAACCGCTGCAAGCCCGGTCGGTGTTAACTGATTTGTTCTACCCGTCGATCATTTCACAGTTCTTCAATTAGCTTATAATACTCTTTGAGAGTATGAATGGATTCCATCATAGTTTGGATTAAGATCCAACTGAGAACAAGGATTCCTATTGTGAGTCCGATCTTCCATGCTCGCGTCGTTTGTGGACGCCACCAAATCAGGGGCAACGCCAGAGGCCCCACACAAAAGATTGCGATGATAATAAAGGATTTTCGGAAATACCATTGAATCTTTTCCTCTGGAAAGCGTGGGTAGTTGGAGCCATCCAGAAACTCACCGCAGTGTTTACACTTTATCGCGTCGTCCTGAATTTCTTCAGCGCAGAAGGGACACTTTTTCATTATCATCTCCCTTGGTAGAACAGTATTGATAAATGTATAATTTTCCATGATATAGGACTATATATCTGGAAAATATTTCCATGTATCCGTATAGTAAATTCAACTACGGTAAATATTTCTCTTGAATTTTTTAACTCCTTGGATCATTTGGGGTCGGGCCACGGTAACAAACTATAATAACATTGACGACTCTTTTTGACCCCAAAAATGACCTTTTAAGCTAAATAGTATTTCAAAAAATTTC
>JAUVGT010000009.1 GCA_030593645.1 Deltaproteobacteria bacterium | reverse complement strand
ATGACCAGCGGGTTGATCTCAAGCAGGGAACAGTCATAATCACAAAAAAGCCGGTACAGATTTGTCAGCATGGCATTGAACTGCTTCATCACCGCGGCAGGCAGGTTCAGACCAAAAGCTGTTTCACGGCAGTGGTATGCCTGGATACCTGTCAGGGGATTGATATACACCTTGATTATCTTTTCGGGTGTCTTCTCCGCAACCTCTTCAATATCCATACCGCCGGCCTCACTCGCCATGACAACAATTTTTGCGGTTGCCCGGTCCGGGATAATACTTAAGTACAGCTCCTTTTCAATGTTCAGGCCCTGTTCCACAAGTACCTTTTTTACGAGCTTTCCGTCAGGACCGGTTTGGTGCGTGACAAGGGTCATTCCCAAAATTTCTCCAGCCAGCGTGTTGACTTCATCAAGAGATTTTGCCAGCTTAACCCCTCCGCCCCTTCCGCGGCCTCCCGCGTGGATCTGGGCTTTAACCACAACAGGAAACGTTCCCAGTTTTTGAGCGGCAGCTGTTGCTTCATCATGTGTAAAAGCTACACCGCCTCTGGGTACCGGTATATTGTATTTTTTATACAGCTCTTTGGCTTGATACTCATGAATTTTCATGAATCTTCTCTCCTAAATTCAATCATCAAATTACTATAAAAGATGGTCTCGTAAAAAGTCCGAATGAGACGGTTTCGTAAAAAAGAACCGGAGAATCGACAAACTGACAATCCGGGGATTTCCCCGCAGTTCCATTCTCCGGTTCGTATCCATTCAATTATCCAATGACACAAAGAACGTCGTCCTTTGCGACCGAATCACCGCTTGAAAAATTGATTGATTTGATTGTACCGCTGGCCGGCGCGGGCAGTGCATTTTCCATTTTCATTGCTTCCAGAACCACAACGGTTTCGCCCTCGTTAATTGAATCACCCACCTGTTTTTCATAGTTAACGATCATCCCAGGCATCGGGGCTTTTAGCGGGGTACCTTCAACAGCGGCAGGTGCAGGCGCGGCTTCTTTTACAGGCGGATCAGCCGGTGCGGCTGGCGCGGTTTGAGCTGCTGGAGCAGCGGGTGCAAGGGGGGCTGCGGGCATCTGCTGTACATAATTTACCATCGGCGGCCCGCCGATCTCATCCACACCAACCTCAAAAGAATCATCATCAACAAACACGTTAAAAGTCCGCAGATTCTCCGTCTTGGCGGGAGCGGGTTTTTCTTTCTTTTCAACAAGCAGGCCTGCTCTGGCTTTTCGAATCAATTCTTCTTCAGCCTTCCCTTCCTCAAGGGTTTTTGCCCGGACCTCTTCGGGCGGTTCTTCCTTGCCGTATTTCCATTTCAGAAAACGCTTGCCTGTAACCGGGTAGATCGCGTAGAGAACTTCATCATCCAGGTCTACTGCCAGACCTTTGACGTCCTCCTGTGCTTTTGCGAGTTCCGGTTCAATGACTTCCGCCGGTCTGCAAGTGATCGGTTCTTCGCCTCTTTCATAACCCTTTAAAGCCTTTTTCTGAACGTCCTTGTTGATCGGCACCGCTGTCTTCCCGTACAAACCATAGCAGAGATCCTTAACCTGCGCGGTGATCATCTTGTACCTTTCATTCTCATCATCAAAAAGCACATTGTTAACGGTCTGGATACCCACGATCTGGCTGGTCGGTGTCACAAGGGGTATCTGGCCAAGGTCTTTCCTGACTTTGGGAAGCTCCGCGTAAACCTGGTCTATCTTATCAAGGGCGTCCATCTCTCTTAACTGGTTAACCAGGTTGGAAAGCATTCCGCCGGGAGTCTGGTGGAGAAGAACATTGATATCGATAATCGATACCTTGGTATCATCAAGGAGGTGTTTATACTTGGGCAGTATTTCTTTTTCAAGAATCGTGTTTATATTCGCAAGCTGGTTGATATCAAAACCGGTGTCCCGGTTTGTCCCGAGCAGTGTCATCACAAGAGGTTCAATTGCCGCATGGGACGTCCGGTAGGCGTACGGAGTCATACAGGTATCGATGATGTCCACCCCGGCCTCAATGGCCTTTAGATGGGTCATGGGAGACATACCGGAAGTAAAATGACTGTGAAGATGTATCGGGGGTTCAACATTTTCTTTAAGCGCCTTTACAAGGGCATAGGCATCATAAGGCGCAAGGAGTCCGGCCATATCTTTGATGCATATGCTGTCAGCACCCATTTGTTCAAGATCTTTGGCCTTATTGATGTAATAATCAATGTTATAAACCTTACCGCCCATGCGGGGTTCCGTCATAGTATAACAGATACAGCCCTGGAAATGCTTATCATTTTTCTGAATCACAGGGACGACTGTTTCAAAATTGCGATAATCATTTAACGCGTCGAATGTCCGAAAAATATCCATTCCGTTCGCCGCGGCACGTTCCACAAATGCTTCCGCGACATCATCCGCGTAATTCCTGTAACCCACCAGGTTCTGCGCCCTTAAAAGCATGGAAAACGGTGTTTTTTTCATGTAGCGTTTCAATGTCCGGATCCGTTCCCACGGATCCTCGTTCAGAAACCTGTGCATGGTATCGAATGTGGCCCCTCCCCATGTTTCAACAGCCCAGAATCCGACTTCATCCATCATTTCAGCCACAGGTATCATGTCTTCTGTCCGCCCCCTGGTGGCAAACAGGGATTGATGACCGTCGCGTAATGTCAGGTCCTCAATTTTCACCGGATTATCGGCTTCTGGCCTGTCTTTATCGTAATCCATCGGGGTCATTTTAACTTGATCTTGATCACTCATCTTATGGTTCTCCTCTTGCTGATTTTATAGGATCTATAGTGTTTTCTATTCGCTCATTATACTTATCGCGGTTTTACACCGTGAAACGTTTTCATCTGCATTAAGTTACGGGTCTGCATCATCACCTGGCGCGCGCTTGTCCCCCATAACCTGACAGGAACAACCGGTTCTTGTTTCGCCCCACCGGACATAGCCTGCATGCTGATTATATCTTCTTCACTTCTGATATAACTCATTACAGCAGCAATGACCGCTGCTCTTTTTTTTTTATTTTCCATTGGATCTCCCGGCATCATCAAATTTCAAAGGTCAACTATTAATAGTTTCCATTCATTTACACTGGAATATTTCCATGCTTCTTGGAAGGCCTGAGTTCCCGTTTGCTGCACATGACTTCAAGTGCCGCAATCAGCCGCGGTCTGGTTTCGCTCGGGACAATTACAGCGTCAATATAACCGCGATTGGCCGCACGGTAGGGATTTGAAAAAAGGTCCTCATATTCTTTTATTTTTTCGACTCTCTTCCCCGCAGGATCCTCCGAGCCATTGATCTCTTTTCGAAAGATAATATTGGATGCCCCTTCAGCACCCATAACCGCGATTTCCGCTGTGGGCCAGGCAAATGCCATATCCGCGCCAAGGTGTTTTGAAGACATAGCGATATACGCTCCGCCATAGTCTTTTCGTGTAACAAGAAGCAGCTTCGGTACCGTGGCTTCAGAATAACACCAGAGCAGTTTCGCGCCATGGCGGATAATCCCGCCCCATTCCTGCTGACTGCCGGGTAAATATCCGGGGACATCCGCAATGGTAAGGATGGGGATATTAAAGGCATCACAAAACCGGATAAAACGCGTTGCCTTGTCAGATGCGTCAATATCAAGACAACCGGCAAGCACGTTCGGCTGGTTTGCGATGATCCCGATACTTCTGCCGTTCATCCGCGCGAATCCGGTGATGATGTTTTTGGCGTAAAACTGGTAGGGTTCAAAGAAATCACCGTTATCAACAATTGAATGGATCACATCTTTCATATCATACGACTGGCTCGGGTTGTCAGGTATAACAGAATCAAGCGATTTTTCGGTTCGCCCCGGAGAATCACCAGTATTGACGATCGGAGGGTCTTCCATATTATTTGATGGAATGTATGACAGAAGTTTCTTGATCTGGTTTATGGCATCCTCATCATTCTCACATGCGAATTGCGCGACACCACTCTTTTCATTGTGAGCCATAGCACCGCCGAGATCTTCAAAAGTAATCTCCTCACCGGTTACCGCTTTAATCACATCAGGGCCCGTGATGAACATATAACCGCTGTTTTTGACCATAAATACCCAATCCGTCATTGCGGGAGAATAAACAGCACCGCCTGCCGTGGGTCCCATGATAGCTGAAATTTGGGGAATGACTCCCGAACACGAGGAATTCCTGAAAAATATCTCACCATAACCGGAAAGCGCATCCACTCCCTCCTGTATCCTGGCACCACCGGAATCGTTCATACCGACAAAAGGGACACCCGCTTTAAGCGCGAGGTCCATCACCTTGCATATTTTTTTGGCGTGCATTTCACCCAGGCTACCGGCCCTTGCTGTAAAATCCTGTGCAAAGGCGAATACGGGTCTGCCTTCCACCATCCCATGACCGGTCACCACCCCATCTGATGGAATATCCACGTTCTCCATTCCGAAATTTTCACACCGGTGCGTGACAAACATATCGATTTCCCGGAACGTTCCGCGATCAAAAAGGATCTTCAAGCGTTCACGGGCGGTCAGCTTTCCCTTTTCTTTCTGGCTCGCGATTGCTTTTTCACCGCCCATTTGCCTGATTTTATTTTCTCGTTCCTTCAGGTCCTTAATTTTGTCTGTAACAATTCCCATTATCTGATTCCTTTCATCCTTCCATCGGTCGTCTTAGGGCTCGCGTAAACCCTCATGATTCGAATATTTTTAATATTTCATCATTATTAAGTAAATAGTAACAATTCTATACCCTAAAATTATTGTCAAGAAAAAAGTGGCAGTTCCGGTGAAACCAATTTATTTGGGTTGTTTTCTCTCAAAGCCACAGTTTTAGCGAAATGAATGATTTGTGATGAAATTGTACACTGTCTGAATGGTTTAGAAATCGTTAAGAAATAACAACGCATCCCTTCTTTTGTGTTTTGCTAATCAGAATGTTAAAACTTCTAATCTATTGTTTTGACGTTGATATTTGTTCTTTCTTTACGAATTCTTAACCATGAGTTTGTACGATTTCATCACAAATCATTCATGGAGCGGTCGCATAGCAAACCTCTCTCCGACCCGTCAGTCTTATATATAGATCCCTACTTCTTCCACTTTTCAATGGCATTCAAAACTTTATTCGCGGCATCTGTAATCACCGTTCCCGGCCCGAACACACCGACCACGCCTGCGTCATAAAGAAATTTATAATCAGATGCCGGTATCACCCCTCCCACAACCACAAGGATTTCCTCCCCGCCCTGTTTCTTGAGTTGTTCAAGAAGCTGCGGCACAAGGGTCTTATGACCGGCGGCCAGACTGGATACCCCGACCACATGCACATCATTTTCCACGGCCATTTTTGCGGCTTCCTCCGATGTCTGAAACATGGGACTGATATCCACATCAAAACCGAGATCCGCAAACGCCGTGGCAATCACCTTAATACCCCGGTCATGACCGTCCTGTCCCATTTTTGTGACAAGCATCCGGGGTCTGCGCCCCTGTTTTTTCGCAAAAGTCTCTGTTCTCTTCCGGATCGCTGAAAATATTTCGCTGTCACCATACTCCGCTGCAAACGCGCCGGAGATACATTGGGTTGTTGCCACAAATCGTCCAAACACTTTTTCCAGGGCATCTGAAATCTCACCCACCGTGGCCCTTGCCCTGACTGCCGGAATACAGCATTCAAGAAGATTTCCATTGGAGCCTGCCGCGTTAATAATGTCATTCAGGGCTTTTTTAACAGCCGTTTCATTACGGGAGGTTTTAAGTTTTTTCAATAATGCGACCTGCTCATCCCGAACAGTATCCGGTACTTCCAGAATATCTTCCAGGGGCTCTTCTTCTATCTGGTATTTGTTGACACCCACAATCACATCAAGCCCCTGATCGATCCTTGCCTGTTTACGCGCCGCTGATTCCTCAATCCTTAATTTCGGCATTCCGGTTTCAATGGCTTTGGCCATACCGCCCATTTCCTCTACTTCATCGATAATTTTACCTGCTTCCCTGATAATGCCGTCTGTCAGGGCTTCCACATAGTATGATCCTCCCAGCGGGTCTGCCACATGACAAATCTGGGATTCCTCCTGAACAATAATCTGGGTATTTCTCGCGATCCTGGCTGAAAAATCGGTTGGAAGGCCCACAGCCTCGTCAAACGAGTTGGTGTGGAGCGATTGCGTACCGCCGAGAACGGCTGCCAGGCATTCCAGTGTGGTCCTGATAATATTGTTGTAGGGATCCTGCTCGGTCAGGCTCCATCCTGAAGTCTGCACATGGGTCCGGAGCACGGTCGATTTAGGATTCTTGGGATTAAACCTGCTGATGAGCCGATGCCATAAAAAACGGGCGGCACGGAGCATGGCGATTTCCATAAAAAAATTCATGCCCACCCCGAAAAAAAATGACAGCCGAGGCGCGAATATATCAATATCAAGCCCCGCGTCCAGGGCTGTTTTAACATATTGCAATCCATCTGCCAGTGTAAACGCGGTCTGAAGGACGGAATTCGCGCCGGCTTCCATCATGTGATATCCGCTGATACTGACAGTGTTGTACTTTGGCATATTTTTTGAGCAGTACCCGATGATGTCGGACACAATCCGCATTGAAGGTTCCGGAGGATAAATATAAGTATTGCGTGTCAGGTATTCTTTCAATACATCGTTTTGAATCGTGCCCGTAAGCTGATCCTGTTTGACGCCCTGTTCTTCCGCTGCCACGATATAACCGGCAAGAATGGGCAGCACCGCACCGTTCATGGTCATTGAAACAGACATTTGGTCAAGAGGAATCTGATCGAAGAGAATATTCATGTCCTCTACAGAATCTATGGCCACACCAGCTTTACCGACATCTCCGACAACCCTTGGATGATCAGAATCGTATCCGCGGTGTGTCGCAAGATCGAATGCAACGGAAAGACCTTTCTGGCCTGCCGCAAGATTCCGCCTGTAGAACGCGTTGGATTCTCCGGCTGTTGAAAAACCGGCATACTGACGTATTGTCCATGGCCGCCCCGCGTACATGGTTGCCATGGGTCCCCGGACATAAGGAGCCATACCGGGAAAAGTATCCACATGTTCCATTCCTTCAAGGTCCTGCGCTGTGTATAGCGGTTTGACCTTTATTCCTTCCGGTGTGTCCCAATCCAGTGTTTCTATCTGTTTTCCTTTAAGCTGTTTTTCTGCAAGTTCCACCCAGTTCTGTTTTTCATGATGTTCAGCCATTCATGACTCCTTTTCCACTTATCTTCCTTCCCTCTCACAAAGTTCCACAAGAACCCCGCCTGTCGCCCTGGGATGCAGAAAAGCAATTTTGGTTCCTCCGGCTCCATGCCGCGGCTTCTCATCAATGAGTTTTACACCTTTTTCCTTTAATGCCCGGAGAGCGGCTTCAATATCCTCTACACGGAACGCGATATGCTGTATACCCGGCCCTTTTTTTTCAAGATATCCGGCAATCGGTCCGTCCGGGGATGTTGATTCCAAAAGCTCCACCTCACTCTCACCGACCGGGAAAAATGCGGTGGTGACTTTCTGTGACTCCACTGTCTCGGTCCCTTCACATTCAAGCCCCAATATTTCGGTCCAGAATTTTTTCCCATCATCAATACTATTTACCGCAATACCGAGATGGTCAATTTTGAGCACCTTCATTAAAACTCCTTTCTTCAGGCTATAATCTTTTACCGGCTTTAAGCCGATTCCACCGATTTTACCTCAGGAACCTGTTCCTTCAGCATTTTTTCTATTCCGTTTTTAATGGTCATCTGGGACATGGGACATCCCTTGCATGCTCCCTGTAAACGGACTTTCACAACTCCATCTTTAATACCCACCAGTTCCACATCTCCGCCATCCGCCTGGAGCATGGGTCTGATCTTGTCCAGTGCGTTTTCAACTTCTTCTTTCATGATATCCCCCTTTGCATCATTATTCTTTGATTGTAAAAATTCTTTTTAAATTCTTCAAACCTGTGGTTATCGATCGCAGCCCTCATACTTTCCATCAGGCTGGTATAGTAGTGAATATTATGTATTGTATTTAACCGGTAAGCAAGAAGTTCTTTAGCCATATACAGATGACGCAGATATGCCCTGGAATAGTTACGGCATGTATAGCAGGAGCATTCGTCGTCAATCGGCCCGATATCAGTCTTATGTCTTGAATTACAAATATTAATGGTTCCGTGTTTTGTAAACATCTGACCGTTCCTGGCGTTTCTGGTCGGCATAACGCAGTCAAACATATCCGCTCCAAGAGATACGAGCTCAACAAGGTCTTCCGGAGTGCCGACGCCCATCACATACCTCGGAGAATCATCCGGCAGTAATGGAAGTGAATGTTCCGCGATCTCCATCATCAGGTCTTTTGGCTCTCCCACACTTAAGCCGCCGATCGCATAACCCCGAAATCCAATATTTATGATCTCATCCGCTGAGCGGCTGCGCAGTTCCCTGAACATGCCGCCCTGTATAATTCCAAAAAGACTGTGGGTCAAATCCGTGTTTCTTTCCCAGTAATCTTTACACCGCCGGGCCCATCGGGTGGTTAATTCGAGGGCTTTTTGAGCATCGGATCTGCCCGCGGAATACTCAATGCATTGATCCAGACACATCATAATATCGGAATTCAAACAATGCTGTATTTCAATCGATTTTTCCGGTGGCAGCATATGTCTTGAACCGTCAATATGAGATTGAAACGAATAGCCGTCTTCGGTTATCTTTGATAATTTGGCCAATGAATAAACCTGGAATCCCCCGCTGTCCGTCAGCAATGGTCCATCCCAGTGCATGAAACTGTGAACCCCTGAAAAAAGATTAATGATATCACAACCCGGTCTTAAATATAAATGATAGGTGTTCCCGAGAATGATCTGTGCTCCGGCTTCAACAAGTTCCTCGGGTGTTAAGGTCTTGACTGTTGCAAGGGTTCCAACCGGCATAAATACAGGCGTTTTGATCACGCCATGAGCGGTCTCAAGTCTCCCCGTCCGGGCCATGGTATCATTTGATTTTGTAATAATTTTAAAATTAAACATGATGGTTTCGTAAAAAGTCCGAATGAGACGGTTTCGTAAAAAGTTCAAATTCAAGGCGTGCAAATTTCGTAATCATGAAGCGTACTTATAGTACGTTGAATGATTACGAAAAGCAGCACAACGCAGAAGTTGGTCCGCCTACGGCGGATTACGAAACCGTCAAACATAATATTCCGCCCGTTATCGCTTCCGATTATCCGATAAACATCGCATCACCATAACTGTAAAACCTGTACTTTTGCCTGATCGCTTCATGGTAAGCCGCAAGGATATTCCCACGCCCGGCAAAGGCTGATACAAGCATCAGAAGGGTTGATTGCGGCAGGTGAAAATTGGTAATCATGGCCTCGACCGCCTTAAACCTGTACCCGGGATAGATAAAGAGATCGCATTCACCCGTACAACTTTTAATATTACCATCGATATCCGCGGCATATTCAAGTGTACGCACGCAGGTGGTGCCCACAGCAATGATGCGCCCGCCGTTATTTCTTGCTTTAGTGATGATATTCGCGGCTTTTTCAGAAATCGTATATCTTTCCGGATGCATCCGATGATCCCTTATATCAGAAACTCTGACCGGAAGAAATGTACCGTAACCCACATGCAGGGTGATTTCCGCCGTCTTGACACCACCGGCCTTCAACGTTTTTAAAAGGTTATGGGAAAAATGGAGCCCTGCGGTCGGAGCAGCCACCGCCCCTTTTTCTGATGCGTACACTGTCTGGTAGGATGTTCTGTCATCAACCACCGGGCATTTGTCCATCCCCCGTTTAATATACGGCGGAAGCGGCATTTTTCCGATCCTGTACAGTATGTCTTCAAAATTATCTTTACAGACAAATTTCAAGATATAAACCCCTTCCCGGCCTTCCATGACCTCAGCCTTGAGATCTTTATCAAACAAAATAATGGCTCCCGGTTTCGGGCCTTTTGAAGCCTTTACAAGGCATTTACCGATAAACCCGTTTTCCTGCTTCCGGCCGTCGGCAAAGTCAACAATCAGCACCTCAACCTTTCCGCCGGTGTCTTTATGCCCATACAGGCGTCCGGGAATCACTTTTGTATTATTGATGACGATGACATCATTTTCTGAAAAAAAGCCGCCCAAATCCTTAAACACATGGTGAGATATGTTACCGGAGTCCCTGTTCAGAACCAATAGTCTTGAATACTCCCTGGGGGAAACAGGGGCTTGCGCGACTAACACTTCGGGAAGTTCGTAATCATATTCGGACAGATCATAATTTTCCATCACGTTTTCCCCAGATAAACAAGAATAAGCCCGGTCAGCATTAAAGTCAGCCCCATAATCCTCAACGCATGGTCAGGCAGTTCAAATATCTGCTGAAACCATATCTTCATCTTCGCGGGAAACGCAAAGTAAGGCAGCCCCTCAACAATCATCACCATCCCGATAACGCATAAAAAAAATTCCATAAAACCTTTCTTTTTTGTTACATTATTTGATTGTCTCGTAAAAAGTCAAAATTAGACGGTTTCGTAAAAAGTTCAAATTCAAGGCGTGCAAATTTCGTAATCATGAAGCGTACTTATCGTACGTTGAATGATTGCGAAATGCAGCACAACGCAGAAGTTGGTCCGCCTACGGCGGATTACGAGACCGTCATTATTTCCGCCAAATTATTAATCGATAACCCGTTTAAGATTGTTACCATATCCTTAGTACGCGATGATTGTCAATATACCGATGCCCATGAAAACCGGGCTTTACAATCCATTGAAAAAATGTTAATCACCCGCAGGATAAATTCAAAAGACCGTAAAAAATACTTCTAAAAATGTTCGTGTTGGGAAAATGATTAAACCGCGATATTAAAATATAGAAAATGAAATTTGAACCGGTAATCGGGCTGGAAATACATGCCCAGTTAAAAACCAGGACCAAGATATTCTGCGGCTGCTCTACTGAATTCGGGGCACCGCCAAACACTCATACGTGCCCGGTATGCCTGGGTATGCCCGGTGTTCTCCCCGTGCTGAATAAAAAAGTCGTTGATTTCACCCTGCGGATGGCCCTTGCCGTCGATTGTGATATCAAACGGTACAGCCGTTTCGCTCGCAAGAACTATTTCTATCCTGATCTCCCGAAAGGATACCAGATTTCCCAGTATGAACTGCCTGTGGCTGTAAACGGTCATATCATCATTGAAGTGAATCAAAAAAAAATGAGGATCGGGATCACCCGCATCCATATGGAAGAAGACGCGGGTAAACTCACCCATGATCCCGCCCGCCCGGTCAGCATGGTCGATTTTAACAGGACAGGTGTACCCCTTATCGAAATTGTCAGCGAGCCGGATCTAAGATCTCCGGCGGAAGCCGGGGTTTATCTCAGGCATCTCCGGTCTATTGTTCGATGCCTTGAGATCTGTGACGGCAATATGGAACAGGGAAGCTTCAGGTGTGACGCGAACATATCGCTCCGCCCGGAAGGCACTGAAAATTTCGGAACACGTGCTGAGCTTAAAAATCTTAACTCGTTTAAACATGTTGAAAAAGCGCTCCGATATGAAATAAACCGGCAAAAAGACATATTGACCGACAACGGCAGCATCGTCCAGGAAACACGCCTCTGGGATCCGGTAAAAAACAGAACATTTTCAATGCGCGGCAAGGAAGATGCCCACGATTACAGATATTTTCCCGACCCGGATCTTCTTCCGATCGTTATCGATGACCCGTGGGTAATGACCGTCAAATCAAACCTGCCCGAGCTGCCCGAAGCCAAAAAAGATCGATTTGTGCAGACATACGAACTGCCCGTGGAAGAAGCGGGATATCTCGCAGCTGATCGTGATCTGTCAGATTATTTTGAAGCCTGTGTTAAACTATTTCCAAAACCGAGAATGGTATGCCATTGGATGATGGGCCCCCTGCTGGGGATGCTGAAATCCCACGGAAAGAACATTGCGGAAACACCGGTTTCGCATCAGGATGTTGCCGAACTACTTAATCTTGTTGATCAAAAGGTAATCAGCCAAAAAATCGCAAAAATCGTTTTTGAAGAAATGGCTTTAACCGGCAAACCCGCAAACACCATTATAAAGGAAAAAGGGCTTGTCCAGATTCAGGACACAACAACCCTTGAAACGATAATCAAAAAAGTACTGTCTGAAAATAAAAGAGAAGTTGAAGACTATTTAAACGGAAAAACCAAATTGATCGGTTTTTTTGTAGGGCAGATTATGACGCGGACAAAAGGCCGGGCAGATCCCCGGCTTGTCAACAAAATATTGAAAAATATCATTGATATAAATAAAAATAATAAATAAAAAATAAAATGTTGACAGCCCATTCATTGTATGGTTTTGTAGCCATATAAAGGGATTAAAAGGACTTACGGCTTACGGACTTAAATATCATATGAAAGGGGGGATGCATGGTATTGGTTGCAGAAAATGCAACAGGCTAACGAATTAACACTTATGTTGTAATCAAATATTTTAAGGAGGATTACAGATGAAAAGGATTCTTATTATAGCACTGGCACTTATGCTCGTTGCTGGTCTTACAACTGCCTACGCTCAGGACGACGCGCTCGTTCACACAAGCGGTTCCATGAGGGTGGAAGGTTATTATGATGAAAATTTCTCTGACTGGAATGACGGTGAGGAACTGGATGAAAGAGAATACTGGGACCAGAGATTTCGATGGACCACTCGTTTCACACCTGCCGAAGGTCTGGAAGCTCACATCAGAATCGACTACAACGAACGTAATTGGGGCAGCAGACTGGGTGCCGCAGATGGTGCCGTTGGCAGAGCCACACATGGTACATCCGGTGAGTTCCATATTGATAAATCATACCTGCAGATCGAACGTGAACTGTTCATGTTAAGAGGCGGGCAGCAGTGGAATGGCTTTGGTATTACATTAGCCGCAGAGCTTATTCACACCGGTTTCTATTTCAAACTCAAGACCCCGGTTGTGGTTGAACTGCTTTATGGAAAACTCCACGAAGGTAATGGTCAGTCAGATACGGATGTCTCTATGGGCATCGATCTTAACGGTGACGGTGATTTTGATGATCCCGGTGAGGGTGTAGAAAACTACACATCCGGATCTGTAAACAATGCCACAACCGATGACCGAACCCAATACGGACTTCAGGTCAGCTATGCTTCGGAAATGTTTTCAGTGGGTACCTTTTTCTCTGAAGATCAAGACCGAACAGCCTATGATCTTGATGATGACCAGAATGTTTGGGGTCTCTGGGCCAAAGCCAATTTCGGTATGTTCTCATTTGAGACCGAACTTGATGTTTTCGGTGGAGAACAAGAACAGGGCGTGGGCCTCCGAGACATCGATTATGTTGGTACACAGTTCTATTTTCTGGCCAGCGTAAAATTATCCGATGTTTTCAAGATTGATGGCGAATTTTTCTGGGCACAAGGAACTGATGAAGGTGTAGATTCAGCTGCTGTTGGAGGAACACAAGAAATCCAGATATCATGCATCAATGATGGTATGGATGACTGGGTTCCTGAAACCATGAGCCATTTGGATGGTATGTACCATGTACTTCCTTCCTGGGATATTTTTGAACCCTGGGCGGATTCAGGTGTAATCGCCGGTCAGCTTTCACTGGAATTTACAGCTGCACCGGGTATAACTCTTCATGGTCAGATGGGTTATGCTCAGGCTGAAGAAGAAGATCTTGAACTTCAGGAGTATGATAAACATTGGGAAAATTCATGGTGGCTCGCTGCAGGCGTGAGCTGGTCTTTCATGGAAGCCGCATCTCTTGACGTTGGTCTTTTCTATGCCGACGTAAGTTTCGACGGTGATGATGATGATCCGAGGAATCAGCAGTATGCTGCCACAAATCTTTTGGGTCATCAGAATGATGATGGTGATGATGATGATGACGCTGCCTGGGGTTTACTGGCAATACTCAAAATCAGCTTCTAAGCACCATTTTTTGTATGCATGATTGCCGTTTATAGCCGATAAATGATTTACTGGTTTATTTGTGCCAGCGGCAACTTTGAAAAATAAAAAGGGAAACCTGCACCAGCGGGTTTCCCTTTTTTTGCATTTGAATCGGTCTAATTTAAACCAGGTTCTAAAAATAACCCTTCTTTTTCTTTTAAAGCTTGCATATTAGCACTAGTTGGCTTAAAAATAGTTAAAAAACATTTAATTAAAAAGGAGGGCATATGAATTTTACATGCCATAAAATATTCAATATCTTTATCATACTATGTTTTACTATTCTGTCAGGTGTAAGCTTTGGCAGCAGCACCGCTTACGCCAAACAATCAAAAGTCCTGATCCTCCCCTTTCAAATACATTCGGACAAAGACCTGTCCTATCTTCAAATGGGCATCATGGACATGCTCTCGACCCGGCTTACGGTTGATGAAAAAGTTGCCCTGGTTGCACCACAATTCGAGTTTGATTCCACTTCAGGCAAAACCGACGCCCCGGATCAAAAATCTATGATCGCGCTCGGCCAAAAATCGGACGCGGATTATGTTTTGTACGGCAGCCTGACAGTTTTTTTAAATAGTATCAGCACAAACGCGCACTTCCTGGATGTTCAGGCCGAAAAATCAGCCGTCGTATTCAGTCGGTCCGGTGCCAGCCATGAAGACCTGATCTCGCATATCAGTCAGCTCGCAAACCAGATAAACAGCCAGGTTTTCGCCCGCAATACCGGGTCGTTTCAGCCGCAGGAGCAGGCAGGTGTCAAAGAAAAAAATGATAACCCCAGCCGTCTCCATCCCGATAAGCTGATTGGATCTCAAACCGGCCTGAACAGCATCGGATCACCTCTATATCAGCCCAACAGTGGTGTCAATGGAGAGCAGAACATGTGGCGCAGGCGGTTTAAGTACGAAATCATCGGCATCGCAGTGGGCGACATTAATAATAACGGACAAAATGAAACCATTCTGATCAGCAAGAACACCGTCAATGTATACAGGGTCGTAAACCAGCAGATTCAGAAAGTCGCTCAATGGAAAAACAAGGGGCGCCATCAATATATCCATGTTGATGTGGCTGATATTAATAAAAACGGTAAGGCTGAAATATTTGTTACCAGCGTTGATTCCAGTGATGCGGCACTCATTTCTTTTGTCCTTGAATACGACGGTAAAAATTTAAAAGAAATCCAGGATCATATGACCTGGTATTTCAGAACAATCGTTCATCCCGGTCTTGGCACCATACTTCTTGGGCAAAAGCGTGACAGTGAAAGTATCTTTTCCCCGGGTATTTACCTCTTGTCCTGGAGAGACGAAAATTATAAACCGGAAGAACGGATGCCGCTCTCTAAGAAAATTAACATCTATGGATTTGCTTTTGGAGACCCACTCGATATCGGGGATAATATCGCTGTGTCTTACACAAAAGGTGATTTTCTGACCATCCGTGACACCTCAGGGAAAAAACTGTGGACCAATTCAGAGAATTCAGGCGGGAGTGACAATTATATAAAATACTCTAACGGTGCGCCCGGCCCGTGGGAAAAGGAAATTCTGCATTATTATCTGCCTCTGCCGATATATGTCATGGATATTGATAATGATAATCAGTATGAAGTGATAACCATACGTAATGAACAGAAAATGTTTAGCATTTTTGACAGGGTCAGATCTTTTAAACACGGTGCTGTTGAAATCCTCGCATGGAACGGGCATGGTCTCTTTCCAAAGTTACAAACCAGGAAATATCCAAAACTTATTTCCGATCTGGCAATTGTGGACCTGGATAACGATGGTAATCTTGAACTGGTATTTAGCGCAATAGCTGAAAATGATGCAATAATCAGCAGCGACCAGAGTTTTCTCTATACGATTAACATCCAGAGCAGCCTGGCAAAAAATAAGCAATAAAAATGACGGTCTCGTAAAAAATAGAATCTATAAATTATATAATTCTTTTAAACAATTTTTCCAGGGATTTTGATGTCCAGTGAATCCATATCGGTCTGCCATGGGGACAGTGGGAAGGATTTTCGCACCGGTCAAGCTGTTTCATGAGGTCTTTCATCTGCTCTATTGAGAGGCTCTGCCCTGCCCGGATTGCGCTGTGACAGGCCATGAGTATCACACATTCATCCATTGTTTTTTCAATCCCCGGTGAAAACCCTGTTGAAGTCATATTTTCTATGATTTCAATAACAACCGGTTTAATTTCCCTTTCTGCCAGTAATGCCGGTACCGCTTTAATAATATAGGTACTCCCGCCAAAAGATTCTATTTCAAGCCCCAGTTTCAATAAATCCGGAATCATTTTTTCAATGATTTCCGCTTCGCGGTACCCAAGGTCAAATGTTTCAGGGATAATGAGCTTCTGGGATACATTGGCCAGGCCATCGGATCTCTGCCTGAGCTGTTCATATACAATTCTTTCATGAGCCGCGTGCTGATCAACAACCACCAACCCTTCACCGTATTCACAGATGATATAAGTATTGTGAATTTGGCCGATAATCATGAGATCACTGAATATCCCTGTTTTCTCTTTAACAGGTTGATGATCTGAAGCATGTGGACGATCCGGAGATATTAATGGTGTATCTATTCCTGACGTTTTTGAAATAATTGATTCCTGACGTTTATCACCGGGTTTGGCATGTTTTTTTTTTTTATCATGCAATCTGCTCTGAAAACTGAAGGTGCTGTTGCCTCTATTCCCGCGGACTGAATGGCTACATGCTTTTTTAAACGTTTCATATTCAGGAAGAGATTCAGAGACAGCCTGTGGTTTATCAGTTTTTTCATTTCCCTTAATGTCATTTGACAGCCATTTGGATCTGTCAATCCGGTTTACAACTTCCAAAACAGTTTCCTTAACAACATCATGTATCTCGCGATGCCGCGCGAACCTGACTTCACTCTTTGTCGGATGAACATTGACATCCACCTGATCAAACGGAAGATTTAAATATAAAACAGCCAACGGAAACCTGCCTTTCATCAGTCTCTGACCATAGCCTTCAAATAACGCGTGCTGTATGATCCTGTCCCTGACAAATCTACCGTTTACAAATACATAGATACCCTTATTTGTACTTCTTGAATTTACAGGTGATGAAATCCAGCCGGATAAGGTCAGATCCCCTGATTTTTTTTCAACCGGATAAAGATCATTTATGACAGCCCTGCCAAGCACATCCACAGTACGGTTGATCGCATTTTGGGTCTTTGACCAGTTCTTTACTGTTCGATTGTCATGGTTCAGTTCAAAATGAACATCCGGTCTTCCAAGCGCCATGCTTGCTGTAGTTTCCACGACATGTCCCATTTCAGTATTAATGGTCTTTAAAAATTTACGCCGGGCCGGTGTATTATAAAAAAGCTGCCGGATCGCAACCATCGTTCCAATGGGTGCTCCCCGTTGAGACACCTTTTTTATTTTCCCTCCCTCGATATTTATTTCTGTCCCTGTTTCAGATGTACTATCTCTTGTGACAAGTGTAAATTTTGCGACCGAAGCGATGCTTGGAAGAGCCTCTCCTCTAAAGCCGAGTGTGTTGATTGAAAAGAGATCCCTGTCATCGTAGATTTTACTTGTTCCGTAACGTTCCATTGCGAGCAGGGCGTCATCCCGGTTCATCCCCGATCCATTATCCGAAACACGAATGAACCCACGCCCGCCTTTTCCCACTTCTATGATGATTCGAGTGCTCCCCGCATCCAGCGAATTCTCAACCAGCTCCTTGACCACAGAAGCCGGCCGCTCGACCACCTCGCCGGCAGCGATTTTATTTGAAAGGATTTCAGGGAGTATTTTTATTTTTGACATGAATTTGATGGTCTCGTAAAAAGTCCGAATGAGACGGTTTCGTAAAAAGTTCAAATTCAAGACGTGCAAATTTCGTAATCATGAAACGTACTTATCGTACGTTGAATGATTGCGAAATGCAGCACAACGCAGAAGTTGGACTTTTTACGAGACCGTCAAATTTGACGTTTCTACTTCTTCAGCCTGCAGGTGTAAGTTTAAAAAATGTTAATCTGCTTTTTTGACATACCTGCGGATAAATTCCATATCCGCGGGAGAAAGATTGAATTTCATTCCGGCTTCATCCATTAACGGTGTTAATTTTTTTCCCGGATTGGTTTTCCGTTCTTCGGATATCCATTTAACCGCCTTTCTGACATCTTCACCTTCGGGTTGTACGCTCATGATTTTTTCCTTTCCAGCCTTATAACTCCGGCCGCTGTTTATGAAAATCGGTTGCCTGTTCAAAAGCATAAGCAATGTTTAACAGTTTTTCTTCAGCAAAATGCGGCCCCAGAACCTGAAGACCAATGGGCATACCTTCACTTGAAAATCCGCATGGAACCGACATGCCTGGTATTCCCGCAAGGTTTGCAGACAGTGTGAATATGTCTGAAAGATACATGGTCAGAGGATCATCGATGTTCTCCCCAACTTTAAATGCCGGTGTGGGAGCCACAGGTGCGAAAATAACATCACACGTTTCAAATGCTTTTTTAAAATCCTCCATAATCAAAGTCCTCACCTGGGAGGCTTTTCCATAATAGGCATCGTAGTACCCTGATGAAAGACAATACGTTCCGATGATAATTCGTCTCTGGACTTCCGGACCAAATCCTTTCGACCGTGTTCCGCAATACATGTCCAGTAGATTTTGTTTTTCGCCGTCTCTGAAACCATATTTTACACCATCATACCGTGCGAGATTGGAACTGGCTTCAGAAGGTGCAATCACATAATATGTCGCAACAACATATTCTGTATTGGGCAAGCTGACTTCAATACATTCAGCACCAAGGCTTTCAATCAATTTGACAGCACTATTTACAGCAGCAGAAACTTCAGGGTCCAAACCTTTAACAGAGTGGTATTCAACCGGAATGCCAACAATCATACCTTTGATATTATTTTTCAGTGCGGCAGTATAATCCGGGACATCTTCGGGAACAGAGGTTGAGTCGGATTTATCATACCCGCTGATGACATTCATCATCAGGGCACAGTCCATTACGTCTTTTGTAATCGGACCGATTTGATCCAGCGAAGAAGCAAATGCCACCAGTCCGAAACGGGAAACCCGTCCATATGTCGGTTTCATACCAACAACACCGCAATGGGAGGCTGGCTGGCGTATTGAACCGCCAGTATCTGAACCCAACGCGCTGATACACATATCGGCCCCCACAGCAGCCGCACTGCCGCCGCTTGAACCTCCTGGAATTCGATCCGGGTTCCAGGGATTGTGAGTCAATTTGTGACTTGAATTTTCCGTTGATGATCCCATGGCAAATTCATCCATATTTGTTTTTCCGATGAATACAGCCCCGGCCCGTTTCAGATTTTTTATCACGGTAGCATCATACGGAGAAATAAAATTTTCAAGTATTCTGGATGCGCAGGTTGTTTTTTGCCCTTTGATACATATCAAATCCTTAACCGCAATGGGAATCCCCGTCAGGGGATGACAATTCCCCTTTGCAATCGCCTGGTCCGCGGATTCAGCCTGGGTCATTGCCATATCTTCCAGTAATGTGATATACGCGCCGATTTTCCCTTCAATGGACCCCACATGTTCCAGAGTTGCGCGGGTCAATTCCCGGGCTGATATTTCATTTTTTTTTAAAAGTTTATGGGCTTGCGTAATGGTAAGTTCATGCAATTTCATATTAAAATTCCTGCAATTATTTCAATTTAAATTGAAGTACGATACGCCACGGTGACTGTATGATATGATCACTTAACGATCTTTGGGACGATAAATTGACCATCCTCTTTTTCAGGCGCGTTCGTTAAAGCGTCCTCTATATCAATATGCTGATGTTCCTCATCTTCCCGAAACGCATTGGTCAGTAAAATCGCATGAGTTGTCGGAGAAACCCCCTCGGTATTCACCTGATTCAGCTTTTCAACATATTCCAGGATCATACCAATCTGATCGGAAAACTTCTTAATCGCATCTTCATTCAAATCCAAACGGGCAAGATCAGCAACATGTACAATATCTTCCCTTGTTATCTTCACATCATTCTCCTTTACGATTCACGATAAATCCACTGAAATTATCCGTTCTTAATTTCATTAATGCCTGGTCTGCCTGCTCCCAGCTATCAAAATTTCCTATTCTTACCCTGTACCAGATACCTTTTTCCGGTATTTTACCCATCATTCTGTAAGCGGAATATCCCTTTTTGTTGAGCGTGTATACCATCTTTTTCGCATCTTTTAGATCCCGAAATGAGGCGACCTGTATGGTAAATCTTTTCGTCGCGAATTGATCCGATTTTTTTACATCCTGCTTCCCGCGATCCGTTTTTTTTATTTTCGGGCTGCCTACCGATGGTTTTTTTGTCTTCCTGACGGATCTCTTCTTTTGATTGTCTGTCTCTTTTAACTCTTCATAAAACTTAAGATCCGTTTTCTTCCCTTGTGAACCGGAACCTATTTTAACACGGCCCTTTTCCTTCCGGATTTCAGCTTCCTTAAGGGCATTCAGTTCATTTTGAAGTTTATCAGTTTTAAAAAAAACCGGGAGGGTTCCCCTTCCAACCAGTATTCCAAGAATAAACATCCAGACAGATACAAAAAATATTAAAACCAGCCAGCCTGCAATACGTTTACGAAAATAACGGTTGAATAACTCATTCTTTGATACCGTTGATTGATTCATTCCCATTCCAACTACCGTTGATGACATATTTCGAGGATTATAATTTTTACTCCAACGCAAAAATTGAGCTCAAGGGATGGTTTTGAAACCAATTCTACATCTTTTCCGGCGCTGATACACCCAGTAAAGTTAAGCCATTATGAATCACATTTTTGATGGTAAGAATCAGGTACAGCCGTCCCCGACATAAAACCTCGTCATCTTCCAAAACACGATGCTTATTATAATAAGTATGAAAGGCGGACGCAAGATTCCTGAGAAAAAAAGTAATTCGATGCGGTTCCATAAACTCTGCGCTGTTTCGTACAACTTCAGGATAACGCGCCATATTTTTAATTAATCGAATTTCTTCGGGTTCCCTAAGCATGGCCACTCCCTGATCATCCCAGGCAATATGATTGATACCCCTTTCACCTGCTTTTTTAATAATACTCGATATCCGCGCATGCACATATTGTACGTAATAAACAGGATTATCATTGGTTTTTTTCCGCGCCAGCTCAAGATCAAAATCAAGTGGACTTTCATGGTGCCGCGTCAGGAAAATAAATCTCGCGGCATCTTTCCCGACCTCCCTGATGACATCATCAAGGGTTACAAACTCACCGGCCCGTGTGGACATGGCCACTGGCTCACCGTCGCGAAGCAGGTTCACAAGCTGCACAAGAATAACATGGAACTGGTCCTTTTTTCGCCCTGAAGCTTCGATTGCGGCTGTCATCCGGGGGATGTAGCCATGGTGGTCGGCTCCCCAGACATCAATCACCTTTTCATATCCCCGGTCATATTTATCCTTGTGATAAGCAATATCAGAAGCAAAATATGTGGTCTGCCCGTTATTTCGAACCACCACCCGGTCCTTTTCATCTCCATATTCAGTTGTTTTAAACCAGAGCGCCCCGTCCTCTTTGTAGATCATTCCCTTATCCTGCAGCTCTTTGATATCCGCATCCACTTTACCCGAATCATACAGGCTCTGCTCACTGAACCACCTGTTGAATCGAACACCAAAGGAATCAAGGTCTATTTTGATGCCCTCGATTATTTTTTTGGACGCATATCGCGCGCAATACTCAATGGCTGCCTCTTCACCGGAAGACATGAGGGCATCCCCTTCCCGTTGCCGAACTTCTTCGGCAAGTTCCCGGATATAATCTCCCTGATAACACTCTTCAGGAAACTCAACATCTTCTCCCAACTGTTCCCTGTATCGAAAAAGTACCGACTGACCCAGTGTATGAATCTGACGGCCTGAATCATTGATGTAGTATTCTTTCTGCACATCATACCCACAAAAGGAAAGGATATTGGCGGTACTGTCACCCACAGAAGCACCCCGCCCATGGCCCACATGAAGCGGTCCTGTGGGGTTTGAGCTGACGAATTCCACCTGTATCCTTTTCCCCCTGCCGATGTCTGATGCGCCGAATTCATTTCCGGCTTCATGTATCTGCCGTAAAACAGGGTGCCACGATGATTCATTGATAAAAAAGTTGATAAATCCGGGTCCGGCAATATCCGTCCCGGATAATAAGTTGTCCGGGTCACTGATATGATCAATGATAATCTCAGATATCTTTCTGGGACTCATCTTCTGGATCGATGCCATTTTCATGGCAATATTTGTCGAAAAATCACCGTGTTTTTCAACTTTCGGCTCTTCAATTTCCACATCAGGAAACTCTGATGATGGCAATGCGTTGTCTTCATAAGCAGTTTTCACGGCATCCCATATCAGTTTTTTCAGTTTCTGTTTCATCTATTTCATGTTTTCCTTTTCATTCATTCAAATAATGGCAGGTAATATGTATGGTCTTTTGAGTTTTTAGTCAAGAATCTTTAGAAGTGGTTCTATTGCAATTGCAAACGATCCAATCGTATTTTTATCAACAAAATATAAATTTCATTGACACACGCTGTCTTTTCCGATAATTAGTTTTCAACATCAGGCAGAAGTCTGATTTTAAATCAAATAAATAGTGCAAACATTTACCACGAAGGTAATTCGTATCATGAAGATACAGAATTTTCGTGGTTTTTTTTTGATTTTTGGAGGTCAGACATGAAAAAAAGAATATTATTCGTCGCGTTTTCAATACTGCTGTCTTTAGTGTTTTCGATTCCTGCCGGTGCACATTTTGGCATGCTAATCCCTTCCGATTCTATGGTCATGCAAAATGAAAACAGGAATGTAAAACTGAACCTGTCTTTCTCACATCCTTTTGAAAACGTCGGGATGGAACTTGTCAAACCCAGATTATTTGAAGTGATCATAAATGGTAAAAAACAGAATCTTACAGCTGTTATAAAAAAAACCAGCATCATAGGGCATACAGCATGGACGCTTGACTACCGGATCAAAAGACCGGGTATCTATATATTCCATATGGAACCTGAACCCTACTGGGAACCGACTGAAAACTGTTTCATTATCCACTATACAAAAACTGTGATCACCGCCTTTGGTGATGATGAAGGCTGGGACAGGGAAATCGGTCTTAAAACCGAAATTGTACCGCTTGCCAAACCATTTGGCCTTTACGCCGGGAATGTGTTCCAGGGTATTGTGAAACTGAACCAAAAACCGGTCTCTTTTGCCGAAGTTGAAGTTGAATACTATAACAAGGACGGCAGGTCAAAAGCCCCGACCGATTACATGGTCACACAAACAATAAAGGCGGACCAAAACGGCGTTTTCACATACGCAGCCCCTAAAGAAGGATGGTGGGGGTTTGCGGCACTGAATACGGCCGGTTATAAGTTAAAAAAAGACGGTCAGGACAAAGATGTGGAGCTGGGTGGGGTGATATGGATCAGGTTTCATCAGTGGAAGTAAAAATCCGGGTCCAAAGGGCCCGGCTTTGACTTGTCCGCCATAGCTTTAGCGGCGACGGAACTTTAGTGCACTTTAGCTCACCTTAGGCACTTTGATTTATTTCTTAGGCAGAGCCATTTATCTCTGACCTGGCCCAAAGGACCAGGTTTTATTTGATAAAATAAAGAGCTGTAAACCAACGAGCCTACTGCCATCTAATATAATGAAAGGACACTTATGCATATTTCCGAAGGCGTACTGTCAGGACCTGTTTTGATTTCCGGCGGTGTCCTTGCCGCTGCCGGGACCGCAATCGGTCTTAAAAAACTGGATTACGATCAAATTGCCCGGGCAGGCATATTATCCGCCTCATTTTTCGTGGTATCACTGGTCCACATTCCGTTTGGTCCATCGAGTGTCCATCTGATCATGAACGGAATCGTGGGACTCTTGCTGGGTTGGGGAGCTTTTCCTGTCATACTTGTGGCGTTGTTTCTGCAGAGTATACTCTTTCAATATGGCGGGGTGACAACAATCGGTGTCAATACAATGATCATGGCGGGTCCGGCGGTAATCTGCTATTACATTTTTTGCCCTTTGATACATAAAAAAAAACCATTTGATACGATAGCCTCTTTTGCATGCGGATTCTTTGGGGTTCTTCTGGGTGTTGGTTTTCTCTGGTTCGCGCTATTTTTCACTGAAAAAAACTTTCTGGAAACAGCTACAATTACAGCCGCTTCACATGTCCTGGTCATGGTGCTGGAAGGTCTGATTACAGTTTTCTGCATATCTTTTTTAAAAAAGGTACAGCCCGAAATTTTTATAAAATAAAAATCAATCGGATTAGAGGTGATCATGTTTAAACCCAATTATATAGTCGGCATGGTCCTGCTATGCCTGTTGGCAGGTCGTTTCGCATATGCGCATAAAGTGATTGTATTTGCCTATGTTGAAGGTGATACGGTCTATTGTGAAAGTAAACTGGCCGGTGGTAAAAAGGTCAGGCAGGGAAAAATCGAAGTGTATGACCCGAAAGGGAATATACTTCTGACGGGAAAAACAGATGACAATGGTGAGTTCTTTTTTAAAATCCCGAAAAAAACAGATTTAAGAATCATTCTTAACGCGGGGCAGGGCCACAGGGCAGAGTGGATCATTCAAAAGCAGGAAATGGAAGAACTTAATCAGCATCCTGCTCAGGCAGGTCATACCCTGGTAAAAAAAAAGGCCGGAAACACGGCAAATTACTCCACCAGTGATGACACAACACGCTCAAAGCAGGAACCCTGTGTGTCTGCCAAAGATGTGCAGGATATTGTTGACCAAAGCCTGGACCGGAAATTGAAACCCATCAGAAAAATGCTGGCCGAATCACTTATCCCGGGTCCTTCAATAACAGATATTATCGGAGGGATCGGGTATATCATCGGCCTGGTTGGAACTGGCGCGTATTTTAATTACAGGCGGAAAAGTAAAAATTCATGACCCTAATCAATGAACATTTTGCATCAGGCAGTTCCGTAATCCACAGGATAGATCCGAGGATTAAAGTAATCTCTGCGGCAGTGTTTACCATTATTTTAGCAATTTCCCAGCAGTTTGAAACCTTGATCGCCGGATTTTTCTTTTCATTTTCTCTGGTACTTTTGGCCGGCTTAAACGTAAAGGAGGTCCTGAAAAGACTCTTTGTCATCATTGGTTTTCTAATCCTCATCTGGGTTATCGTACCTCTTACGTTTGAAGGAGAACAACTCTTTAAAATCGGACCATTTTCCGTGATGAAACCGGGAGTATTTCTTTCAGCCAGGATCACTTTAAAATCAGTATCAATACTTATGGCTTTGATGGCTCTTACCGCGACAATGGCACTATCCACACTGGGTCATGCCATGTCCCGATTGAAAATTTCAGGAAAACTGGTTCACCTGTTTATGATTACCATCCGCTATATCGCTGTGATCGAGCAGGAATATGGACGATTATTGCGGGCAATAAAAATCAGGGGATTTAAGCCCGGCACCAATATGCATACATACAGGACATTTGCATATATTATCGGAATACTCTTTGTCCGTGCCTCGTCAAGAGCCGACAGGGTGTATCAGGCCATGCGGTGCAGGGGGTTCGATGGAAGATTTATCAGTATTCATGAATTTCAAACCCATAAAAGGAACGGGGTCTTTTCAGCTCTCATGATATTAATAATCATTTTTATAAGTATCCTGGAATGGGGTCACCTGATCGAATTTTAAAAAGAATGAGGACAACTTTTACTTTATGATAAAAACTAAAAAAACAATTATAAACCTTGATAAAGTATCATTTTTTTATCCTGATCGTCTGCCGATTCTTGACCGGCTTGATTTTACTTTTTATCAGGATGAAAAGATCGGCATGATGGCACCCAACGGAAGTGGAAAAACCACTTTCTTTCATATTATTATGGGACTGATCAAGCCTGAATCAGGAAAAATTGAAATTTTTGAAAAACCGGTTACCCGCGAAAAGGATTTTTTGGAAGTCCGTCGGCGTATCGGACTGCTGTTCCAGGACTCAGATGATCAGCTTTTTAATCCGACCGTGCTTGAGGATATTGCTTTCGGACCCTTGAACCTGGGAAAAACAAAAGAGGAAGCCATTGAAATTTCAAGGAAAACCCTCGAATTCATCGGTCTCAATGGCTTTGAAAACCGTATCACGTATAAATTATCGGGAGGTGAGAAAAAACTTGTGGCTCTCGCAACAATACTGGCCATGGAGCCGGAAGTCCTTCTTTTAGATGAACCCAGTGCCGGCCTTGATGAAAAAACAAAAGAGCGAATCACCACTATATTAAGGAGCTTAAAAATCAGCTATATCGTCGTTTCTCATGAATTCGATTTCCTGTCAGAAATATCAGATTCAATATACACCCTGGATAGAGGTAAGATTTTGTCCGATGCTGAAATGTATATCCATCAGCATTACCACGCGCATCCGTATGGCGGCAGGCCGCATAAGCATAAAAACGAGTAGAAGTGGTCTCCAAATCAAGATGGTCTCGTAAAAAGTCCGAATGTGACGGTTTCGTAAAAAGTTCAAATTCAAGGCGTGCAAATTTTGTAATCATGAAGCGTACTTATCGTACGTTGAATGATTGCGAAATGCAGCACAACGCAGAAGTTGGACTT